>JAZRNP010000181.1:0-5598 GCA_045648225.1 Victivallaceae bacterium
TGCTCACGGGAGATGCCGCAGCGGCTCTGGTCGGCAGAAAATTCGGCAAACATCCGCTGGTCAATGGCAAATCCTGGGAGGGATGTTTAAGTTTTATCATTGTCGGATATATTTTTCTGGTTCTGACCGGAATTGTCAACCGGATGCCTGCAGCCTTTTATCTGCTGGGAATTGCAGCAGTAACAGTGGGATCTGCTGCGGAACTTTTTACGAAACAACTGAAGCTGGACGATAATTTCACCATCCCGCTGAGTACCGGAGCGGTCTTGAGTTTAATGCTGTTCCTGTAAAAAACAGGCACAACGATGTCCGGATTCCCCGATGCTCTGCAATCGGGGTTTTTCATTTTTACACCGTTCTGTCGCCTGCGGACAGCGGGGAGCAAACGGGCAGCCGCCGGATAAGCCGCATTGAGAAGCATTTTCCGCAGACGGAATCTGGATCTGACCGGACGATTTTTCCCTGGAGAGAACCGGAACTGCCGCCAGCAGCGTCCGGGTATAAGGATGACGGGGGTCGGCAATAAGTTCTGAAGCCGGAGCTTCCTCAACAATATTTCCGAGATACATAACCAGTATCCGATCGGAAATATGTTCGACCACTGCCAGATCGTGCGCAATGAATAAAAAGGCCGTATTGCGGGTGCTTTGAATCTCTTTGAGCAAATTGACGATCGATGCCTGGACACTTACATCCAGCGCGGAAACCGGCTCGTCAGCGATGACCAGTTCCGGTTCCAACGCCAATGCCCGGGCGATACCGATGCGCTGACGCTGACCTCCGGAAAACTGATGCGGATAGCGGTCGAGTGCCTCCGGCGGCAATCCGACAAGATCAAGAAGTTCCAATGCCTTCTGCCGCCGCTCTTGCAAACTCAAGTCAAAGTGAAGAGAAATCACCTCGTTCAAAGCTGCAAAAACGGTCATCCGGGGATTGAGAGAACCATACGGGTCCTGAAATATCATCTGAAATTTACGCCGCATCTGCCGGAGTTTCCGGCCCTTGAGTCCGGCAAGATCAACTCCGTCCAACACCACACTGCCCCGGGTCGGCTCCTCAAGTTTTACCAGAGCTCTGCCGAGAGTACTTTTGCCGCAGCCGGACTCGCCGACCAGACCGACGATCTCACCGCGTCCGATGGAAAAACTCACTCCATCAACAGCTTTGAGAAAACGTTTCTTGCTGAAAAGCGGAGTTTTCAGCGGATAGTGAACAGCAAGGTCGTTGACTTCAAGTAAAGCCATTTCATGCTCCATACCGGGCGGTGATCACGGTAATATTATCTCTGCCGCCGAACAGCAGTGCTTCACGCACCAGCAACGAGGTCAGCTCCCGGGTGTTCAATTCATTGCAGCGGGCAAGGATTGCCGCAATGTTTTCATCCGGAACCCGGCCGCACAATCCGTCGGAACAGAGCAAGTAAACGGCTCCGGGCAACGGCTTGATTTTAAAAATATCCAATGCAATACGGTGCCGGGTCCCCAGAGAATGCAGCAGCACCCGGGAACGCAAAGTACGCTTATCCTGCTTGTACTTCATCGCAAGCCGGTCCAGAAGTTCCTCATCCGGCCGGTGATCTTCCGTGATCTGACGCAACGGCGTTTTCCTGCCGGGTAAATACTCATAACAACGGCTGTCACCAATATTGGAAACGGTGATCAGATCTGTTTCAAAAAAGGCTGCAACAGCGGTACATCCCATCGGACGCGGACGGATTTCCCGTTCATTGCGTTCAAAGAGTTTGTCATTGATTCCGGAAAAAGTATTCTGCAAAAACTTCATTGGAGAGCCGCTTTTTTCCCGGGAGTACTGCATGGCGGCGTTAAAGAGATCCCGGCAGCAGATCGAACTTGCGATCTTGCCGTCAGAGTGACTTCCGATACCATCGGCGGCACACGCCAGCGCACTGTTGTCATCCGGACGGCAGATCAAAAAACTGTCCTCGTTACGTGTCCGGTGCAATCCCTGATTGGTTTCTCCGGCAAGACTGATATCCAATATTTGTTTTTTCATAAAATCATTGCCAAACGCTATTGAAAAATATACTTTCATTTAGTATAGTATGCAAAATGAATAAATGCAAGCACTTTCTGTGCAATGGAGTCAATATTTATGAAAAATCTTCATTTTATCGGCATCGGCGGCATCGGAATGAGCGGCCTTGCTGCCGCCGCCAAAGATATGGGAATCAATGTTTCCGGCAGTGACCGGGGAGCCGGATTGCCGGAAAACCGTCATATCATCGAACCGCTGAAAAAACAGGGGATCACGATTCTCCCGCAGGATGGTTCCCGCTTTTCTCAAGCTCCGCTGCCGGATGCCATCGTTTACAGCACCGCAATCGAAGAGGACAATCCGGATTTTGCAGCAGCGGGGAATATTCCCCGGATGCACCGATCTGAACTGCTCCGTTTTCTGCTGGAAAATTCCGGCAAGGAATCCATCGCCATCACCGGCAGCTGCGGCAAAAGCACTGTTTGCGGTTATCTCACAGAAACACTGGACAATCTGGAAATGTCTCCGGCGATGCTCTCGGGAGCTTTATCCAAAAAGTTCCGCAGTGAAAAATTTGCCGGCAACTATCGCTCCGGCAACGGAAAATATCTGATCTTTGAGGCTGATGAAAGTGACAAAAGTCTGCTCAATTACGGAGCAGATTACGCCATCATCCTCAATATCGGAACGGACCATTATGACAAAGCTGAACTGTCCAGAATATTCGGAGAGTTCCTCAAGCAGATCCGTAAAGGTGCCGTAATGACCGCAGAAGTTTACGAAGCCGTGAAATCGGCAGTCCCGGAAAATTTGAAAATTTCCATCGCTTCCGGAACAGAACAGCCCGGAATCAGCGAGTACATTTCATCCTATGCTCCTCCTGCCCCGGAGGCGACCGCCGTATTTTCCGGAGGTTCCACGCTGGTGTTGCCCAAACCGGGATTTCACATGGCCATCAATGCACTCTGTATTAAATTGCTGCTCAATATGCTCGGGATCAACGACCGTGATGCCATCGCCGGATTATCCGGATTTTCCGGAGTCTGGCGGCGGGACGATTATGCAGGAACAACCGCAACCGGAGCGAAAGTCTTTGACGATTACGCTCACAATCCGGAAAAAATCCTCTCCTGCCTCTCCGGCATGAGAGAACGCTGCAGCGGCAATCTTTACGCCATTTTCCAGCCGCACGGATACAAGCCGTTCGGCTTTATGGAAGCGCAACTTTTTGAATACATGGATAAATTTCTCCGTCCCGGTGACCGCTTCATATTACTGGAGCCATTCTACGCCGGAGGCACCAGCAGTTTCAAGCCCTCGGCTGTCGAGATCCATGCCAAATGGCAAAAGGCGAGTGCTGCTCCTGAACGCTTCATGACGATGCCCTCAAGGGAACAGCTCAAGCAATTTCTGACCACTGCCGCAACTTCCGGAGATCTGGTTGCCATCATGGGGGCACGGGATAATTCGCTGAGCGACTTCGCTGTCGAACTGTGCCGGAAAAACTGAATAACGACAGGAGCAAATCATGTTTGACTACAATAATCTGCCTTATGAAATAATCGATGCTCACATCCACCCGGCGATCATGGTGGAAAATTCAGACATTTCACTTTTCAACTTCACCGCTCCTCCGGAGAAGCTTGTCGCCACCCTCCGGCGTGCCGGAATTTCCAAAGCCGCCGGTTCCGTTGTCCGCCGTTTCCCCGAACCGCCCAAGTGGGAGGATATCCATCAACTCAATCTGGCGGCATTGGAAATGCGTCGGCAGTTTCCGGACTTCTACATTCCCGGTATCCATGTCCATCCTGATTTCCCGGAAGAATCTCTCGCCGAACTTGAAACCATGAACAAACAGCATCAGGTCAAACTCCTCGGCGAACTGGTTGCCTATATAATGAAATATCCGGATTATACCGTTCCGCAACTTGACGATATCTGGGCACTTGCCAATGAATTGGGAATGGTGGTCAATCTGCATTTGCACAATCTGGAGGAAGCAGCAACCATTTTGCGGCGTTTCCCCGAGTTGAAACTCATTATCGCACATCCGACTTCGGAGACCAAAGAGTACAATGCCCGGCTGGAACTAATTTCCCGCTACCCCAACGCTGCACTGGACATTTCCGGCAGCGGCCCCAACTCCTGGAATATGCTCCGCCATGCCATCAAAGTTGCCGGTTGCGAAAAGATCATTTTCGGAACTGATTTCCCGCTGCGCAATCCGGGAATGTACGTCGCAGGAGTATTGTTTGAAGAACTCTCCGAAACCGAACGCCACGCCATATTTGGCGGCAACTTCGCACGGATGCTGGGATAACTTTTTTGCAGAAACGTCATTTGGCGCTTTGAGTGGGAGTCGTTGGGAGAGTTTGAGAAGTTTTGAGAGGATTTGAGTAACGCCGCATGGTATGCGAAATTCCTTCTGCCGACAACAAAACAGAGCTTTTACTCTCAAAATCTCTCACAAAATCCCAGGGATTCCCGTAAGCATCACGCACCCCACATGGGACACAGCATTTGCGGCAGCATACTGCTGCAACAAAAAACTCTTCGCAATAATCAGACTACCATTGCGAAGAGTTGATATTTTATCCAAACTACTGATTTTACTTTTTGTATTTGATCGCAATACCTCTGTAATGCATTATTACAGAGTTTTTAATTGACAACAGACTTTTGTGCTCGATGTCGATTTCAACGTTGACGACATCATCAGCCTGAGGATATTGACGCAACGCAATTTCCTTAGCCTTGGCAATAGAAATATCACCTTCAGAAACCAGCAAAAATATCTCCATGCCTTCGACCGTTGCATAAACCGGACCAAGAACTTCAACATCTTTCATGCTCGTCATCTTGGGAGCGATGTATCCACCGCTCTTCTGCTCTGCCACCAAAACTCCGGGTAAAGTCCGGGGAAATCCGGAACCGATGTGATATCCGGAAATACATCCGGAAAACAGAAGAATAACAGCAACACTACAAGCAGACAACAAAAGTTTTCTTTTCATTTAATTTATCCTTTTTTATTTTCCCGGAATCTCGGCGGTCCCATTGAACTGACATACTGTGCGTGTGCTTGCGCCACACAACCTGCCTCAATATTGCATCCCCAATCTCCCGATTCACCCGGAGCCATTCGCTCCTCCACTACGGGACGCTCAAAAAGAAACTTTGACTTCGCCGGATATTGCGGTCGGCGGGGGGATGAGATGGATTCCGGAAACTTCATTCCAGTCCCGATCCCAACTCTTAAGCAAAAGTGGATCGGTCTTTTTACCCCAGGGATTGAGGTCGATGATCAGAATTTTCTCACTGCTGGTCAGATAAATATCCATGACCAGAGTTTTTTCCGGCAAACGCCAGATGATATCATTTACAAACGCTTCAGCGATCCGCCAGTAACGGTTGCACACTCCCTCTAAACGGCGGAAATGACGGACCAGATTATACTGACTCATTGCAGAAAGTTTTCCCTCATAGATGAACAGACGGAACTCCCGGGCCCGGCTCATGTGACGATAGGGCCGGATACAGACAAATTCAAGCTTGCCTGCCGCCGCAGAAGCAGCGACTTTAGCACTGTGAGAGAGGTAATAC
>JAZRNP010000182.1:0-5006 GCA_045648225.1 Victivallaceae bacterium
AACATAACGCACCCAAACGGGTGCGTTTTTTGTTTTTGAGAGGCTGGTGGAGGGACGGCGCAGCCGGACGACACGAAGTGGCGTTGGAGTCGAACCACCTGGTTTGACAGCGCAAAGCGATGTGCGCGAGCGAATCATCCACGCACGCAGTGCGAGGAGGAGAGCGAGAGCAATCCACCTCCCACCACCATCTTAAAAACATAACGCACCCAAACGGGTGCGTTTTTTGTTTTTGAGAGGCTGGTGGAGAGACGGCGCAGCCGGACGACACGAAGTGGCGTTGGAGTCGAACCACCTGGTTCGACAGCGCGAAGCGATGTGCGTGAGCGCAGCGAAGGCAATCCACCAAAAAAAGGCGTTTTTGTTTTTTATGCGGGGGGATGCTGCCGCATATGCAGTACCCGAGGTGCAAACAGTGTTGTTTTTGGGAAGTTTTGAGAATTTTTGGGAGATTTTGGGAGTAAATCCGCTCTGTTTTGTTGTCGGCAAAGGGCACACGGCATACCATCTTCCCCCCTTAAAATTCCCAGTATTCCTAAAATTCCCAGTATTCCTAAAATTCCCAGTATTCCTAAAATTCCCAGTATTCCTAAAATTCCCAGCATTCCTAAAATTCCCAGTATTCCTAAAATTCCCAGCATTCCTAAAATTCCCAGCATTCCCAGACAAAGAGCCAACACCCCCTCCCACCTTTGAGCACAAAAAAAGCGTTGACTGGAAAACTTTTCCAATCAACGCTGAATTTTCAGATGATGCTGCGGCTTTTAGCGTGCAGCGAGTTCGGCCTGCAGTTCCGCGTCGGCAGCGAGCACCTGTTCACGCTGCTTCTTGCGGAAATCTTTCAGCTTGGCAGCGAGTTCAGCATCAGACAATGCCAGAATGCTCACCGCATAGAGAGCCGCATTCTTGGCACCGGCTTTACCGCAGGTAACAGCGGCAACCGGAATGCCGGGAGGCATCTGAACGACGGAAAGCAGAGAATCTGCCGCTTTAAAGGGTTCGGAGACCATGGGGATGCCCACCACCGGCAAGGTGGTATGTCCGGCGATCACTCCGCCGAGATGAGCTGCCATACCGGCGGCACAGATGATGACCTTGATACCGGATTTCTCGGCATTTTCGGCAAATTCTGCCGCTTCGACCGGGGTCCGGTGTGCCGAAAGGATTCTGGCGGTGAAAGGTACGCCGAAACTGTCCAGAACATCAAAAGCGTTGCGTACCACTTCGAGGTCGCTTTTGCTGCCCATAAGGATTCCTACCATAATAAATCTGCCTTCTGTTATTTTGCCGGAGGATAATATTTTCCGGCAAGTTTCAGTGATTTGAGTTCTTCAATAAGGTTCGGGGTGAAATTTTTCTGATTTTCCGGATCTTCCAGTTCGGAACGGTTCCAGAATTTGATTTCGTCGATCTCGTTGGGATCAAATTGGAATCCGTCAGAGATAAAGGCTCCGAAAACCCGGACATTTTCCGATTCAATACTGTTGCGTATTGCGGAATCAAAAATGTGGAAAAGCCGGACATTTTCAATTCCCAGCTCTTCGGCAAGCTCCCGTTTGGCTCCGGTTTCAAAATCTTCGCCCAGAGCGAGATGTCCGCCCACGGCAGTATCCCATTTACCGGGCTGGATATCTTTGGTCACGCTGCGCTTCTGCAGCAGAATGTCGCCTGATTCCGGATGGATGACCACCACGTGGGCTGTCCGATGGATAAGCGACGGATCGCCGTGGCAGCGGGAACGCAAAGCAGTACCTGTATGGTTGCCCTGTTCATCAAAGATGTCAAACAGTTCGTCCATAATTTCCCTTATCCCCGGATGATCGCCAGCAGTTCGTCCCGTTTTTCCGCCATGAGTTCCGGAGTATCGGCTTCGACGATCAGCCGGAGCAGCGGTTCGGTGTTGGAAGCGCGGATATTGAACCACCAGTTGGGATATTCGACAGAGATCCCGTCCAGTTCAAACATATTGCCATCGGTATATTTCTGACGTATGGTCTCCAGAATCGGCTTCACATCGGCGACTTTGCTGTTGACCTCTCCGCTGGAAAAATATTTGCGCAACGGAGCGATCAATTCGTGGAGCGGCTGCTTTTTGGAACAGATCAAATTAGCGAGCATCACCATGGCCAACCCTTGGGATTCGGCGGTGAAATTCTGTTTGAAGTAGTAGTGGCCGGAAAGTTCCCCGGCGAATACCGCATCATTTTCCCGCATCTGCGCCTTGATAAAGGCGTGACCGACCCGGCTTTGGATCGCCTTGCCGCCATTGGCTTTGATGCATTCCGGCACCGCCCGGCTGCTGCGCAGATCGTAAAGGATCGTCGCCGGTCCCCGGGAGAGAATATCCTGAGCAATCAATGCCGTGAACAGATCCATCGGGATGATATTTCCCTGATCGTCAATGAAACCGCAGCGGTCAGCATCTCCGTCAAAGGCAGCTCCGAAGTCGGCCCCGGTCTCTTTGACCTTGGCGCAGATGACATCGAGAGTATCAAGTTTGAGCGGATTGGCTTCGTGATTGGGGAAAGTTCCGTCCAACTCATCATAAAGCGGGATGATGTTGAACAGTTCCCTGATTCCGGCAATCTCATAAAGCCCCATGGCATTGGCATAATCGACTACTACCGTGAGTTTGCGGTCAAATTTGGCAAAACTGCGCAAATATGCACCATATTCCGGAGCGATATCGTAAGTGGAAATATTTCCGGTCCGCGCCGGAGTTTTCCAGGAACGGTTTTCCACGATCTTCTGGATATCCATGATGCCGGTGACTCCGGAAATGGGAATTGCCTCCTTGCGGCAGAGCTTGACTCCGTTCCAATTTCCGGGATTGTGACTGGCAGTGATCATGATGCTGCCATCGGCATTCAAAGTTCCGTTGGCAAAATAACTTTGAGGAGTGGAACACAAACCGATATCAATCACATCGGCTCCCTGTTCAGTCAATCCCCGGGTCAGGCCACGGAAAATATCTTCTGAATGCGGACGCATATCCCGGCCGACCACCACTTTGGCCGCACCGGTGAATTCGACAAACGCTCTGCCGATGGCATAGGCGATCTCTTCATTGATTTCAGTCGGGAATATTCCCCGGATATCGTAAGCTTTGAAAATACCGGACATAATTTGCTCCTCAATTAAAAACATTTGACAAAAACTCCGCCGGAGTTGAACTCACTCCGGCGGAATCCGATTTCAGTTATTCAGTATAACTGTCAAAGATGATTTTTCAACACCGGCAGAATAATTTTCATTTCTGCCGGTGCTGCAATCATGGTCAAATGTTATTCGCCGCAGTGACCGTGGCAGCCGCAGGAGCAGCCGCCTTCGAGGTCTTCTTCGTCGCAGCTGAAGTAATCTTTGATCTGTTCGACGATGCCTTCCGGAGTGAAGCCGAACTTGTCAGCCAGCACTTTGTAGGGGGCGGAAGCACCGAAGTGATCCAGACCGATGGTCAGGCCGTCCAGACCGGTGAAGCGTTCCCAGCCGAAAGTACTGGCAGCTTCGATGGAGACCACTGCGCCGCAATAGCTGGGCAGGACCTCTTCCTGATAGTCATAATCCTGCTGGAGGAAAAGTTCCTGAGAGGGCATGGAGACCACGCGAACCCGGACTTCTTCTTCACGGAGCAGTTTGGCTGCGCCGAGAGCGAGGTTGACTTCAGAACCGGTGGCAAGCAGAATGAGATCGAAATCTTCTTCATCATCGACCACGAAAGCACCCTTGGAAACATCGACTTTGGCAGCGGTTTCCGGAGCGTAGGGAGCCAGATCCTGACGGGTCAGCAGCAGCACGACCGGACCGTCGGCCTGCAGAGCGGTGGCCCAGGCGGAAGCAACTTCGTTGGCATTCGCCGGACGGATGACGGTGACACCCGGGATACTGCGGAGCATGGCGATCTGTTCGATGGGTTCGTGGGTGGGACCATCTTCACCGACGTAGAAGGAGTCGTGGGTGAAAATGTAGATCACATGAAGATTCTGGATCGCCGCCAGACGGATGGCGGGTTTCAGATAATCGCAGAAAACGAAGAAGGTCGAGCAGTAGGGGATACAGGTACCGTTGAGAGCCATACCGTTAGCAGCAAGACCCATGGCGAATTCGCGGACGCCGAAGTGGATGTTGCGGCCGGCATAGTTGTCCGGACCGAATTCACCGCCGTCTTTGACGTTGCTCTTGGTGGAGGGAGCCAGGTCAGCGGCACCACCGAAGAGAGCGGGAACCAGTTCAGCAGCTTTCTGCAGCACCACACCGCTGCTGGCGCGGGAAGCGGTCGGCTTGTCAACCGGAGCGGCAGCGATCAGCTGGGCTTCGATATCAGCGGGAACGGTCTGGTTGCAATAGGAAGCGATCAGTTTGGCACGATCGGCATCAGCATCGAGGAATTCCTGATATTTTTTGTCCCAGGCAGCAGCTTCAGCTTTGAGTTCAGCAACCCGGTTGGAGCAGAAAGCTTTGACATCGTCAGCAACGGTAAAGGGAGCTGCGGTGTAGTTCAGATTGGCGCGCAGAGCAGCGAGCTCTTCATCACCGAGCGGTTCGCCGTGAGCACTGGATTTGCCCTCTTTGTTGGGAGCACCGAAACCGATTTTGGTCTTGCCGACGATGATGGTCGGACGGCCGTCGGAATTCATAGCTTCAGCCAGAGCGGCGTCAACTTTTTCCACATCGTTGGCATCGTCACAGCGGACCACGCGCCAGTTGTAAGCGGCGAAACGGGCAGCGACATCTTCGGTAAAGGCGATAGCGGTGTTGCCTTCGATGGAGATGTTGTTGTCATCGTAGAAAACGATCAGTTCGTCCAGTTTCAAGTGACCGGCCAGAGAAGCGGATTCGCTGGTGCAGCCTTCCATCATGCAGCCGTCGCCGGAAATAACGAAGATTTTGCCGTTGTAGAAGCCGCTCTTGTCCAGACCGGTGCGGGCGGCGAAGTGACGGTTGGCGATCGCCATACCGACTGCGGAGGAAAATCCGCTGCCGAGCGGTCCGGTGGTAACTTCAACACC
>JAZRNP010000183.1:0-3192 GCA_045648225.1 Victivallaceae bacterium
CCATCCTGATCGAAACCATGCGCCGGGAAGGATACGAACTTGCAGTCGGAAAACCGCAGGTCATTATCAAAGAGATCGACGGGGTCGATTGCGAACCCATTGAATTGCTCACTGTCGATGTCCCCAACGATTTCGCCGGAAAAATCATCGAAATGGTCGGACTCCGCCGTGGAGAAATGGTCAAAATGGAGAGCCGCGGCAACCGTCAGATGCTGGAATTTCACATCCCCACCCGGGGGCTTATCGGATTCCGGAGCAAAGCTCTCACCGCCAGTCAGGGAGAAGCAGTGGTCAACCACCTGTTCGATCACTACGAACCTTTCAAAGGTCTCATGCCCCGGCGCAGTTTCGGCGTCATGGTCAGCATGGCTGCAGGCAAGGCCCTGCCCTTTGCCATCGACGGTCTGCAGCAGCGCGGAGAATTCTTTATCGAACCGGGCACCGATGCCTACGAAGGTATGATCGTCGGCGAACATTGTAAAGACAATGACCTTGTCGTCAACGTTCAGCGGGCAAAACAGCTGACCAATATGCGCGCCGCCGGAAGTGACCGCAACATGAAAATCGCTCCGGCCCGCAAGATGTCTCTGGAACAGGCTCTTGAATATATCGAAGATGACGAGCTGGTGGAAGTCACCCCGCTCAACATCCGGCTGCGCAAAATTCTGCTCACCGAATTGGAACGCCGCCGCCAACATGTCAAAAATATGAATCTCGAATAATTTGCATTAATTACAGTTTGATGTTATCTTATAGTAAAGACGTTTTATCAAACACAAAAAACAGGAATTTGTGATTATGGCTCTGGAACATCTCAACACCCCTCCCGCCAACCACGTCAAGGTCCTCGGCGGTCAGGGTTGGGTCGGTCTCATCGACCATCTCGGCACCGAATCTACCATCGTCAATGCCGCCCGGGTATCATTCGGCAAAATCAAAACCGAAATGGATGATCGGGACGTAAAACTGCTGGAATACCTCATCGCCAACAAACACACCAGTCCGCTGGAACACATGGTGTTCACATTCAGCATCCATTGCCCGCTCTTTGTCCGTGGTCAGTGGCACCGTCACCGCACCTGGAGCTACAATGAGATCTCCCGGCGTTACACCGAAGTCGATATGGAATTTTACACCCCGGAAACTTTGCGCCGTCAGGCCGAAAGTGACCGGCAGGCTTCTGTTGCCGATCCGGAATTTGACGGCACTGCTTTGCAGCAGGAGATTTCCGCCCACAATCAGGCCTCTTTTGACCTCTACGAAAAACTGCTGGCTTCCGGAGTCTGCCGCGAACAGGCCCGCGGAGTTCTGCCGCAGAATATGATGGTCACTTTCTGGGGAACGGTCGATCTCTCCAATCTGCTCCACTTCCTCGAACTCCGGGACAGCGAACACGCCCAGTATGAGATCCGGGAATATGCTCTTGCCATCAAACAGCTGATCAAGCCGATCATTCCTAACGTGGCGAAATATTTTGAGTCCAAAGGACAGATCTGGTAATGAGAATCGTTTTCTTTTCCGATATCCACGGGGTTCCTTCCACCGTGGAAAAAGTTCTGGCACACGCCGACCGGCTGCAGGCTGACCGGCTGGTGCTGCTCGGAGATCTGCTCTATCACGGCCCCCGCAATGGAGTTCCGGGATTCTACGATCCGCCGAAAGTTGCGGAATTGCTCAACGGACAAAAGGAGAGAATTCTGGCCGTCCGGGGCAATTGCGATGCGGAAGTCGATCAGATGATGCTGAAATTTCCGATCATGTCGGACTACGCAGAATTGGATGTCGACAACCATCGCTTCTTTCTGACCCACGGTCATTTGTGGAATGCGGAGAATCTGCCGGCTCTTGCTGCCGGAACAATTCTGGTGCATGGCCACACCCACATTCCCGAAAACCGGATGCTGGATTGCGGGATACGTATCTTCAATCCCGGTTCGATCTCGCTGCCCAAACAGCAGACACCGCAATCATTCGGATTCTTTGACGGAAACGAACTGACTTTGCATAATTTATAATAAATTGCTGCATAAAAAAACTCCGGAGCAACTTGTGACAACAGTCGGCTCCGGAGTTTTTGTTTTTACTTCACTTCGATCTTGTGCGTTTTGGCAGATTCAGCCTTGGGCAGAAAAAGCGTCAGCAATCCATCAGAAGCTTTAGCGGAAATTTTTTCAGTATCCACGGCGTCGGAAAGATAAAATGAACGCTGATAGACTACCGGCATACCCCGGCGGTGGAGCGAACTGCACGCTTTGAGGGTCAGCAGTTTATCTTTGATTTCGAGGGTGATATCATCCGAAGATGCACCGGGAATTTCAAAGCAGATTTCGACACCATCTTTTTCATCGGTCACATCGGCGACCGGACGGACAGTGATACATTCGCATTTTCCGGAGACTTCTTCCATCTTTTTCATAACTTCGTCAGACATAGTATCACTCCTTTTATTTTTCGCAGTTGACCTTGATAGCACGGGCCCGGTCATTTTTCTCAAGATCACGGGGGATGACAACTTCGATCACGCCATGTTTGTATTTGGCCTGAGCCTCCGCACCTTTGACGGGGACCGGCATTTTGATCGACTCCTCGTACTCGGCAAAAGAACGTTCCCGGAAAATGTAACGCCGGTTGCAGGATTTATCCTGACACTCCTGATTTTTGTGCATTTTGAAGTTCAGAATATCGCCGACGATCTCCAATTCAAAATCACATTTACGGCATCCCGGACAGGCGATCCTCACTTTGACCTCATGATCCTTGACTTCGGTCTCCCAGCGGGAATCAAATACTGAACTGCGGAGCAATCCGGAACCGGGTTCAATGAATTTTCCAAAAAATGAACGGATCAACTCGTCCACTCCCGGAAACACCTTTTCCAGTTCTGCCGGAACCTCATTTTCCCTTTTGGCAAGTAAATTCATGACACATTTCTCCTCTTTTTTTGTTTTTCCCGACGGCGGATTCCTGCCGTTACCGGGAATTTCCTCCTCTACTGGAACATAATAAACGAATATGATGATTTTTCAAATTGCTTTTTTGATGGAAGTGGGCTATATTATATCCCATTATGAAAAAAGATATCAAAACAGACACATTGGCTCCCGGCAAACGGAACGCTCAACTCAAATTGCTCGATGACGCTTTGAGAAGAGTGTTGTCCGGGATTTTCGGCCGCCACCAGCACTCCGACCG
>JAZRNP010000184.1:0-1948 GCA_045648225.1 Victivallaceae bacterium
TGAGTAGATTTCTTGTCTTCCTAAGACCGCTTTGGCCTCCGACTTAATGTCGGACATATTTCCGGAGGTACTTCCGTCAACACCATCGCCCAGAATGCGGAGATGATGTACGAATACCGTTCCAATGACCGGGAATGCCTCGCCAAAATGAAAGATATGTTCGGCAAAGTGATCGAATTCTACCGGGCAACCGGCGTTGAAGTCGAAGTCGAACTCATCGGCGCCCGCCCCTGCGGCGGCGATGTCGATCCGATCCGTCTGGAAGCATTGCGCAACCGCTTCCGCAATTCGGTCAAAGATGTGCTTGCACTGGAAACGATCAACGGTTCCAGTTCGACCGACTGCAACATCCCCCTTTCGGAAGGGATCCCGGCGATCTGCTTCGGCGTCTGCAGAGCTTTCGGCAGCCATACCCGGGAAGAGAAAGTTGAAATCGCCAGTCTGGAAAAAGGATGCAATCTTTTGCTGGATTTCCTCTACCGTAAACAAACATCACTGGTTGAAAAATGAAAAAATTATCTCTCCTCGTTTCTGCATTGCTGATGCTTTCTGTCGATGCCGCCAATATCGACTGGCAGCTCAAGATTGATCAAGCCTCAACTGCCAAAGAAGCACTCAAGGCTTCCGTAGACGGAACCATGCCTGAAGATTGTAAAAAAGTTACGACCAAAGGCAGTGAGTCGACTGCAATTCACCGTTTTGCCGGCAGACTCTACTTCGGCGGAACCAAATTCCGGGGAATAGCCTATACAAAACTGACCTTTGATCAGGATTGCAGCCGGATGATCGGTTTCGGTGCCAACCGCTATTGCACTCTCTTTATCAACGGGGAACAGATCGCCACAACCGAACCAGGCGGCAATTTTTACACTCCCGTCCATGCCACAAACTATATCAAAACGGTCAAATTCAAAAAAGGTGACAACCATGTGGCAATGTTTATCCGTCCGGGTGCGATCGGTTGGGGATTTGCCTTTGACCTGCTCCCGGATTTCAGTGCACTTCCCGCATCGAAACGTGAACGGGACCGTTTGATCGAACAGATTTTCCCGCCGGAAATCCCGGGCCTGATTGCAAAAGAGTGTCTTTACTACACCTCTGCCGATACGGTGAAATTCAATTTTGAAACCGGGTTGCCCACCATGGCCGGTATCCGTTATAAAAAAGCCGGTGACAAAAAAGCTGTCATCGTCTGGGACAGTCAGGATGCGCTCCGCAACATTGAAACCATCCACCGGGTGGAAATCAACGGTCTGCAGCCGGCCACGACCTACGATTACGAAGTTGTAGTGCTTGATCAGCGTACCGCCAAGATTAATGCGATGTCCAAAGGAAAGTTCACCACATTCCCGGCGAAAGCTGCCAATTCCAAATTCATGATCATCAGCGACACCCAGTGCGACTGGAACATCCGCAAGACGATGGTTCATAAAATGATCAATTCATATGGCGGCAGAGATGCCGACTTCTTCTTCTCACTTGGTGATATGTCGGAGGGTTTCTCCAATTTCCGCAAAGAATATTTCACCAACTTCTACGACGAGTTTGCCAAAAACAAATATTTCAAACCGGTATTTTTTGTCCGGGGGAATCATGAATTCCGGGGACTGGAATCCCGCAAATACAATACTTATTTCGGAAAAAGTTACTATGCATTCCGCCACGGAGACACCTTTATCATCGTGCTGGAATCCGGCGAAGACAAGCGCACATTCTACACTCCGGGGCACTACACACTCAATATCGATGCAGACTATTACTTTGCCGAACAGCGTGAATGGCTCCGCAAACTTATCGAAACTCCTGAATGCAAAACTGCCAGACACCGCATCGTGCTTTCTCATGGAACGCCGCTTTACAGTTTGAATGGTTTCTTTGCCAAAAATATCGAAAGCATGGCAGGAGAATTTTTCTACGGCAAGAATCCCAAGTGTCAGATCGATCTGTG
>JAZRNP010000185.1:0-6292 GCA_045648225.1 Victivallaceae bacterium
CTCATCGAAACTGTCACCAAAGAAGAGTCCGGACATTAAGTTATGGAATATATCGATCTGCATACTCACAGTACCGCTTCTGACGGCACCGCAACTCCGGCTGAACTCTTTCAAATTGCCAGAGAACTGCAGCTTGCCGCCGTGGCACTGACCGACCACGACACTATCGGCGGCCTGAAAGAGTTTATGGATGCCGCACGCAATCATCCGGAATGCGAAGCCGTTTGCGGAGTGGAACTTGCCTGTTCATTCATGTCCCGGGAAATCCATATCGTCGGACTGTTCATCAATCCGGAATCCCCCGAATTGAATGATTTCATCGAAACCGCCCGCATCGAACGGATGCGGAGAAACCGGGATCTTCTGGTCAAACTTGAGCTGCTCGGTTACAAACTTGATCCCCAGATGCCGGAATTTGCCGGTCTGCCGCTCGATGGTATCGGCCGACCCCATTTTGCCGCTGCACTGGTCAATCGTTACGGTTTCGGTCATCCCCGGCACGTCTTTGAAAAACTGCTGGGGAAAAACCGTCCGGCCTATATCCCCCGCCGCCTGCCGGAACCTTCCGGAGCTATCAATGCCATCCACGCTGCCGGCGGCGTTGCCGTCTGGGCACATCCGGTGCGCAGGGAAGCCAATGAACGGGCCTATTTGAAGCGGGCCGCACGCAAACTTGCAGCGATCGGGATCGATGCAGTGGAGGGATATTACAGTATGTTCGGAGCAAATGAAACTGCCATGGTTCACGAAATCGCCCTGCCGTTGGGATTGGCGATTTCCGGTGGCAGCGATTTTCACGGAGCCAACAGTCCGGATGTGGTGCTGGGATTCGGAGCCGGAGGCCTGAGGGTCCCGGCAGAACTGCTCAACGCTCTCAAAGCGAAACGGCCCGGACTATCCCCTGAGCCAGAGCGTCTGCCATGATTTGACGGTAAGTGTTTGAAACACACCGTTTTTCATCTTCGGGACTGGTAATAAAACCGGCTTCAAACAATATCGCCGGACACTGGGCATCACGCAGAACCCGGAAGTCAGCGAATTTCACTCCTCTGCCGTAATTCCCGGAAGCGACACTTTGTGCTTTCTGCATTTCGCAGGCGATTTGAAACGCAGAAGCTATTTTGCGGTCAAAAGAATTTTTACTCAGCAGACAGTAGGTTTCCGCTCCGGATGCAGCGATATTTTTTGAAGCATTATGATGAATGGATATAAAGAGATCCGCTTTGAATTTTCCACCCCGGCTCCCGAGCGGCACGGTGGAATCATCTTCCCGGGTGTACAGCACCCGGAATCCATAGTGGGTCAATGCGTTACCCAACTTTAATGCCAAATCCAGATTGAGGTCTTTTTCCTTGACCCGCTGTTCAATACTTACGGCACCGGAATCTTTTCCACCGTGTCCGGGATCGATAACGATGGTTTTAACATTGAGCTTCAAGGGTTCAAAAAGCGAATACAAATACCATGAACGTTTCGGCAGATACCATACGCCATCATTGCTCCGCAACGTTTCATCCGGAAAAATCATCCGGATACCGCCGCTTTCCACCCGGCAGCTGTTTTGGATCAACACTGCCGAAGCATTTTTTCCCCGCAGAAAAAGCTGTTTATCTTTTTCCACCATTTTGATTCCGGCGAAATGGGCCGACATTGCCGGATCGATTTTCACCTTTTTGCAGGAAACAACTGACAGCATCAGCAATACCGCAAGCGGAACCAGAAGAATTCGGTGAATCATTTTTTCTCCAGCAGCAGTGCGGTTTCATCGCAGCAATGATATTTTGAACATTTGGAGCAGTCACTCCATATTTTCTCCGGGAAAATCTCTTTTTCAACCACCTCGAACCCCAGTGATTGAAAAAATTTCACCTGAAGCGTCAGGGTAAAGAGCCGCCACTGTTCACGCTCCTGTGTCAGGCGGTCGATGATAAAAGTTACCAGTTTTCTGCCGACACCTTTGCCCTGATAATCCGGAGCAACGACCAGAGAACGCACCTCCAGCAGATCTTTGCCGAAATCCCGGGCGGCACAACAGCCGCAAATTGAACCGTTATCAATTGCAACGATAAAATTTTTCAGATATCCGGCAATATCCTCTTTACTCCGCTTCAACACAATACCGCTTGCGGTATAGAGTTCCAGCAATTCAAAAATCGCATCCACATCATCCGGCTGTGCGGGGCGGATGCTCACGGGACTGTTCACTTGGATTCCTGCTCCACAACTGCTTCAGGGTCATCTTTGAGATCGACGGTTTCAAAACAACCGAAAGCCCGGAACTTCTCGTAACGCTGGGCCTTGAGCTCGGCCGGAGACATTTTGAGCAGCTCATCAAGCTGCTTTGCCAATTCGGCCTTGAGCAGTTCGGCGGCTTTCTCATGATCCCGGTGGGCACCGCCGAGCGGTTCCGGGACAATAACGTCGGCGATACCGAGTTCATAAAGTTTTCCGGCTGTAATTTTCAATGCTTCAGCAGCCTGCGGAGCATATTTGCGATCCTTCCACAAAATAGCGGCACAGCCTTCCGGAGTGATGACCGAATAATAGGCATTTTCAAGGATCAGCACTTTGTTTCCGACACCCAGACCGATGGCTCCGCCGGAACCGCCTTCACCGATAATGGTGACGATCACCGGAACGGTCAGATTGAACATCTCACGCAGGTTCACAGCAATCGCTTCTGCGATGTGACGCTCTTCACTGCCAACGCCCGGGTAAGCTCCCGGAGTATCGACAAAAGTAAGCAGCGGGATCTGAGCCTGTTCGGCCAGACGCATCAGCCGCAGAGCCTTGCGGTATCCTTCCGGCTGGGGCCATCCGAAATTGCGGAACAGATTGCTTTTCATGTCCCGGCCCTTCTGGGTACCGATGACCATGACCGGCATATTATTGAATTTGGCAGGTCCGCCGATGATCGCTTTGTCATCACTGTGACGGCGGTCACCGGAAAGCTCCATAAAGTTGGTGCAGATCAGATTAATGTAATCCAGCGTGTAGGGACGGCGGGGATGACGGGAAAGCTGCACCCGCTGCCACGGAGTAAGTTTGGCATAAATAGTGCTCATCATCTCTTGGAGACGACCGGAAAGAGCATTGATTTCCGGAGCCACGTCGATATTATTGGAACTGGAAACCGCTTCCAATTCATCAATTTTTTTCTGCAGCTCAGCAATCGGTGCTTCAAAATCAAGATAAATATCAGCCATAAAGGGGACCTTTCTTTCAGTCAACTATTTTTACCGGACATCCGCCCGGGAGAAGATAATAGAGTATTTCCACATCCTGATTGCGCATCCGGATGCAGCCATTGCTCAACGACCGTCCCACGGAAGTATCATCCGCAGAACCATGAATACCGTATCCCTGATCTTTTTTCATTCCGTGCGGCTCGACCTGACGGAGTTTCAAAAAGTAATCACCCAATGGATTTTCCTTGTCGCCATAAGCGAACACTCTGCCATCCGGGCCATACCATTTGGGATGACGCAAACGGTGATTGATGATAAAACTGCCGTTGGGCGTACGGTTCTTGCGACCGACGCCGACCGGGAATACTGCAAAAATCCGCCAGGCATCTTTCTCTTTGCGCCAGAGATTGAGCAACCGGGCCTTACGGGAGATTGACACTCTCCACGGACCAGGGATAACGGTCAATCTTTCTCCGATGCGGAGCAGGTTGTTTTTGCGCCGGTTGATAAATTTGATTCCCTCAACGGTTGAATTGTTGCGTGACGAAATCCTGATCAGATGATCCCGGGCGACCACTTTATAAGTGATCGAATCCTTTTTCCACTGTCGGGCCTGCCACTTGGCACGGATCGCCGAAGCGAGCTCCATACCGACCGTATTCCAATTAGCAGAGAACTCCCCTCCGGCTGAATACTCTTTCATCAGGAACTCCCGGAACACGGCAACCTGCGCATCAATATCGCTCAATGCCGCCGCTTTGGTCAGAGTTTCCGTCAATCCCGGAGCCTGTCCCGGGCGGAATTCCGGATTATCGGCATCCAGCGGCAGATCATCGCTCAGGACAACGCCTTTGCCGCCGTTATCGGATGCGCCGGAATTACTGTATTTTCCGGATTTTTGGCTGTTTCCGGCATCAGCACCATTTGAAACATCAGTTCCGGAAACCGAATCATTGCCACCTGAAACAGGAGTTGAATTTGCCTGACCATCCGGAGAATTTGCCGGATTGTTTTCCGTGATTTTTTCAGGATTCTCCCTGACAGTGCCATTTTTATCGGGAGCGGTTTCCGCACTTTTCCCCGGAACGATCAGCATCATCACTCCGGCCGTCACCGCCGCCACGACACAAAGCAGGATAAAGAACCGCAGACGTTTGCCTCCGGTACTGCGCCGGGGAGTTTCCCGGGATGCCCGTTTGAAATCGTAGGATACTGGCATAATTTCAAAATTCTTTCAAGATAAAATGTTACACTGCAATCACTATAATATAACGTACAAAATGCATTTTTTCAAGTCCGAATTGCAGATAAAGTCCGGGGGCGGCAACCGTTCCGGCATCCTCTCCGGGCCTTCTGCCGCTCCTGATTTTGAGTGCTTATTGCGCTCTTTTTTCATAAACCGCAGAAAATCAGCCGGAGGGCAATTGAATTTACTGTAAAAATGTGATATATTCCGTGTTGAACAATTTATTTCAGGAATTTCAATATATGAGTTTGATTTTAGCTTTGGAAAGCAGCTGTGATGAAACCGCAGCGGCAGTAGTGCAGGATGGCAATACCGTACTGGGCAGCGAAGTTGCGTCTCAGATCGCCCGGCACGCCCCCCACGGCGGCGTAGTGCCGGAACTTGCCGCAAGAGAACATCTTAAAGCCCTGATTCCGGTCACCTCCGCAGCTCTGGCTCAGGCCGGCGTGACTATGAAAGAGATCGATGCCGTCGCCGTTACCCAGGGTCCGGGATTGATTCCGGCACTGCTGGTCGGCTTGAATTATGCCAAAGGTCTGGCGCAGGCCAATAATCTGCCGCTCATCGGAGTGAATCACTTTCTCGCCCATATTTACGGAGCATTCCTCGACGGTGGTGCTGAAATGCTGAAATCTCCGGAAACCTACCCCATTCTGGCTCTGGTCGTCTCCGGCGGCCACACTTCGCTGCTTCTGGTCGATCAGGATGGTTCGGCCCGGCAGCTGGGATGCACCATTGATGATGCCGCCGGCGAAGCTCTGGACAAAGGAGCCAAACTGCTCGGTCTGGGATATCCCGGCGGCCCCATCATGCAGAAAACTGCTGCCAATGGTGATGTCAACCGCTTCAAATTTCCCCGCCCGCTCACCGGGGGAGCCGGGAAACCGGTCGCTCCGGAAAACCGTTACAACTTCAGTTTCAGCGGCATCAAGACTGCTTTGCTCTACCATGTACGCAATGCCGGTCCGGAAGCTTTGGCCGACGCTCAATGGATGGCCGATACCGCCGCCGGATATCAGGATGCCGTAGTCGATGTGCTGGTCAGAAAAACTCTGCTGGCAATAAAAGATTTTCCGGTAAAAACAGTGGTTGTGGCAGGAGGAGTTGCCTGCAATGCCGAACTGCGCCGGATGATGTCGGAGCGTCTTCCCAAAAACATCACCTTGAAACTGGCTCCGCCCAAATACTGCACCGACAATGCGGCGATGGTGGGAGGAATTGCTTACCATGCATTCAAGCGGGGCGATTTCTCGGCTCTTGCTATCGACTCCTTTGCCCGTCTGCCCCGGATCGTTTCGGTACCTTTTGTAGAAAAAAATTAAAACTTTATCAATTGAGGATATTCCATAATGGCTGATCTGCTTGTTTTTGATCTCGACGGCACTCTGATCGATTCCAGACTTGATCTGGCAAATGCGGTCAATTATATGCGCCAGAGCATGAATCTCGAACCTATTGACAATGCCCGGATCATCCGGATGGTCGGAAACGGTATAAACAGTCTGGTCCGCCGGGCAATTGCCGATGCGGATGTTGACTTTGAAACCGCTTTACAGAGAATGAAACGTTTTTACGCTGACAATCTGCTGGAATCCACCTCGCTCTACCCCGGAGTCGCCGCCGGATTGGCAGAGCTGAAACAAAAGGGTCTGACTCTGGCAGTCGTCACCAATAAAAACACTGATGTCACCCGGACCATCCTTAAGGCTCTCGATGTCGAACAATACTTCTCCGCAATCATCGGCGGCGATGGAGAATATCCTCTTAAACCGGCTCCGGATGCACTGATCGCACTGCAGAAGCAATTCAATGCTCCCGTATCCGGCTGCTGGATGATCGGCGACCACTACACCGATAT
>JAZRNP010000186.1:0-5442 GCA_045648225.1 Victivallaceae bacterium
GTGATTTTACTGGCACTGTACTCTTCTGCCGGGCGGATATTTTCGATATTTTCTTCACTCATGTATATTTTGTTCCCATTGTTTCAGGGCAAAAACGCCCTTAATGAATAATACTTATTTTACCAAATGATACAATACACCTGTTTTGTTCTGAAATCAAGTCAAAAAGCGGTAAAAAAGTAATTAAAACCGGAAAAAACACCGCAAGGTGCCGGTGTTATTTTTTTTGCAGAAAAACTTGATAATCGGACAAATGGCGTATATATTATATAAGGAGACATAATTTTGTCGCCATTAAAATTGTTTCAACCGGATTTACGGTCTGTGAAGCGGGACAGTTGCCCGCTTTTTTACTGCCGTGATTCCGCCATGCAGAATTGAGTGAGGAAATTAAAATGCGCCGTTGCGATTCCGGGCGCAAAAACTGACAGGAGGAAATTATGGGAAATGAACTGTTGACGATTCTTCAATATATTGAGCAGGAGCGCGGTATCAGCCGTGAAATTACCGTCCGGGCACTGGAAAATGCGATCCTTTCCGCTTCCCGGAAAAGCATCCATCCGGCTTCTGAACTCAAAGTCCGGATCGATCCGCCCACCGGTAAAATTCAGGCATGGGCGATTCTGGAAGTGGTAGAGGGCATCCCCAGTTGTGACCAGCTGACCATCGAGCGGGCAAAAGAACGTTTCCCCGAAGTGAAAGTCGGCGACAAGGTCGAATGGGAGGTGACTCCCCGCAATTTCGGACGTATCGCGGCTCAGACTGCCCGGCAGGCGATCCTCCAGCAGCTCCGTAAGGCTGAAAAAGATAATGTCCAGGAACTTTTTGCCGACCGGGTCGGCCAGATCCTTTATGGTACCGTCCGGGCGGTCGAAGCCGGAAATGTCATCATCGACTTCCAGAAAGCTGAAGGTATCATGCCGGCCAAAGAACGTATCCATGACGAACAGTACAGCGTCGGTGACCGGGTCAATGCTCTGCTGGTCAAGATCGATACCAACACCAGCGGTCCGAGTTTGATCGTTTCCCGTACTGCTCCCAATTTCGTGATCCGGCTTTTTGAGCGTGAAGTCAGCGAGATCCACGATAATCTCGTCACCATCAAAGCCATCGCCCGTGAACCCGGAAAACGGACCAAGATCGCAGTTGCTTCCAGTGATCCCCGGGTCGATCCCGTCGGAGCCTGCGTCGGCCTGCGCGGTATCCGTGTCCGCCGCATCACCGATGAGCTCGGCAATGAACGCATCGATATCGTTCCCTGGGATGAAGATATCCGCAAATTTGCCGCCAATGCCCTGCTGCCCGCCAAGGTGCAGAGCGTTGAGGTGAATGAAGAAAAACATGAATTGCAGGTTATCGTTGCTGATGACCAGTCCAAAGTTGCTTTCGGACGCAAAGCGCAGAATGTCCGTCTGTCCGCCAAACTTCTGGGTTGGAATATCAAACTTTGCGATGAGAATACCCGCAGCCGGGGCCCCTCTATCGACGAGCAGATCCGCATCGCCGCCGAAAAACTTGCCGAAGCCGCTGGAATTTCCCCCGCTGATGCCGGTAAACTGGTCGCCGCCGGATTTGTAACCGTAGATGGTCTCAAGGCCGCCGATCTCGATGCGATCGGTGCCGTCGAAGGGCTGAATTTCGGCGAAGTCAGTGCCGCAATCGCCCGCCTCAAAGATTGAGGATGCCACGCAGGATAAGGAGATGTCAATATGGGTCAGCTTACAGTAAAAGATCTTGCCAAAAGATATGGAGTGGCTTCCCGGGATATTGTCCGGGAACTCAATGAACAGGGTATTGAAACCGGAGATTCGGTGGATTCTGTTATACCCGAGGATATGCAGGAACTGGTGGAGTCCTATTTTTCCGATCTCTACGACAGCGACGAAATCCAGGTGCGCAACTCTGATAAGCGTTCCGCTAAAAATCAGAGCAAAAACTCCGGCAAAGGCAAGGAGAAAAATGTTCCGGTCAAAAATCAGCGTTCTGCCGAAAGCAGTGCCGCTTTTGACGGCAGCAGCGATCTGGAAGGCAAAACTATTACTCTGCCCTCACCCGTGATCGTCAAGGTGCTTGCGGAAGCCGTCGGCAAAAAGCCGAATGAACTTATCAGTGATCTGATCAAACTCGGCGAGCTTGCCGGTATCAATCAGCCCATCAGCGATGCAAATGCCAAGAAATTGTGTGCTTCCTATGGTTGTGAGCTGGTTTTCGGCGCAGCTCCCAAGGCTGCCCCTGCTCCTGTTGCCAAGAAAAATGAAGTTATTTATGATCCTTCTCAGTTGCGGGAACGGCCGCCGGTCGTGACCTTTATGGGACACGTTGACCATGGCAAAACCTCTTTGCAGGACAAGGTTCGCAATACCAACGTGACCGCCGGTGAAGCCGGTGCCATTACTCAGCATATCGGTGCTTCCAGTGTGACTTTCAACGGCAAGCCGATCACCTTTATCGATACTCCGGGACATGCGGCATTTTCCAAAATGCGTGCCCGGGGAGCCGGAACCACTGACATTGTGGTGCTGGTGGTTTCCGCCGCAGAAGGATTCAAACCTCAGACGGTCGAAGCAATGAATCATGCTCTCGCCGCCGAAGTTCCGATCATCGTTGCGATCAACAAAATCGACCTGCCCGAAGCAGATCCGGACAAAGTCCTGCTCCATATGCAGCAGAACGGTCTGACCAGTGAAGACTGGGGCGGTGATATCGGTACTGTACGGGTTTCGGCAAAGACCGGTGCCGGTCTGCCCGATCTTCTGGAACGTATTCTGCTTGAGGCCCAGATGCTCGAACTCAAAGCCAATCCCAAGCGTCCCGCCGAAGGAACCATTCTTGAAGCTCAGTTGGAACAGGGATTCGGCCCCACCGCTCACGTGCTGGTTCAGGAAGGTACTCTCAAAATCGGCGATATCGTCCTCTGTGGCGAATATTACGGCCGGGTCCGTACCCTTATCAATGACAAGGGCGAACGGGTCAAGTCTGTACCGCCCGGTTTCCCGGTGAAGATCGTCGGTCTGAACGGAGTCCCCGAAGCCGGTGACCATCTGGAATGCTGTGAATCGGAAAAAGAAGCCCGCCTGATCGCCTCCGAACGGGTCGCCGCCAAACGTGCGGAAACTCTTTCGTCCAGTGCCATTACCAGCGCAGAGGATCTTTTCAGCAAGCTCAATCAGGAAGAACAGAATACCCTTAATCTGATCATCAAAGCCGACGTCCGCGGTTCCGGTGAAGCTATTGCCGGTTCACTGGCCCAGCTGCCCAGCGAAAAGATCAAGTCGGTGGTCGTCGCCAACGGCGTCGGCCCCATCAGCGAAAGCGATATCGATCTTGCTGCTGCCACCAATGCAATTGTGGTCGGATTCCACGTCCGGGTCAATCCGGGAGTCAACGATCTGGCTAAAAAGCGGGGCGTTGAGATCCGCCTTTACAGTATCATTTACGAATTGCTTGAAGATATCACCGATGCTCTCGCCGGTAAACTTGCCCCCGAACGCAAAGAAAAGGTGGTCGGCGAAGCCCGTATCCTCCAGATTTTTGAGTTGAGCAAAGGTCCGAAAATTTGCGGATGCCGAGTCGATTCCGGTGTGGTCAAAGTCGGAGCCAAAGCCCGGGTCCGCCGGGATAAAGAGCTTATTTACAACGGAGAAGTTGCCAGCTTGCGCCACTTCCGGGATGATGTTCGTGAGGTCAAAGCCGGTCTGGAATGCGGTATCCGTCTGGATAACTTTGCCGACTTCCTCGTCGGTGACGAAATCGAGATCTATGAAATCGAACTGAAAAAGGCGACCCTCTGATGGCTGAAAAAATTGACAGACTTACCCGGGTCAACGAACTGCTCAAGCGGGAAATCGCTACCGAAATCGAAAGATTGGTGATGGCGCAGAGTTCCGGAATGCTGATCTCTGTGACCGAGGTCAGAACCAGTGTCGATTTGCGTAATGCCACCGTCGGGATCAGTATTTTCGGAGGTAAGAAAACCGCTTCCGAAAGCACGGCCGTATTCAAAGAACTCAACGCCCGCAAGAGTGATATTCAACGCCACCTCGCCCGGGTGTTGGGATTTAAACATACGCCGGTGCTGACTTTTAAAGAGGATCGCCGCACCGAACTTGGTGACAAGGTTCTGGAATTGCTCAATGACGGAGAGTGAATCACCGATGATTCAGCAGATCACAGAGAAATTGCTCAATGCCCGGCGGGTGTTGATCATGACTCACCGCCGTCCTGACGGAGATGCTTTGGGCAGCAGTTTCGGGTTGAAGACATTCTTGCAGCATCAAAATATTGCTGCGGATGTCCTGCTGGTCGATCCGCTGCCCCATCGTTATCAGGGGTTTGTCAGCAGCTTTATTACCCGGGCCGAAATCGGTGATTACGACCTTTTTGCCGCCGTGGATTGCGCCAATGGCGAACGGCTCGGCGTCGGAGAAAATTTTTCAGTCGAAAATTTGAGAGAACTCAATTTCATCTCCATCGATCACCATAGAGGCAATTCTCTGGCTGCGCCATGCGAATGGATCGAACCTGCCGCTTGCAGTGCCTCTTTTATGGTTGCTGAGCTGCTGTTGGGGAGCGGTTTGGAAGTTTCTGCAGAATGCGCAACTTTTCTGATGACCGGCATTATGACCGATACCGGAAGTTTCTGTTTTTCCAATACCGATGCCGGAGCTTTTGAGGTCGCTGCCGAATTGCGCCGCCGGGGAGCCGATGTCGATTACATTGCCAATACCGTTTTTTTCAGCAAGCCGCTGAATCAGCTTCAGTTTGAATCCGAACTGGTGAACAGTTGTTTCAAAATCTGCTGTGACGGCCGTTTTGCCTATTGTTTTGTTCCGGAATCTTTGATGCAGAAATATAATTTTGATATGCGTGAAGATGAGGGATTGATCGATCTGCTCCGGGGTATTGAGGGCGTAAAAATCGCCATGCTTTCCCACCGGCGCAGTGACGGATTCCGGATCTCTCTGCGCAGCAAAGATAAAGATTTTCCGGTCGGACCCATCGCCCGTGAACTGGGCGGCGGCGGACACGATATGGCGGCCGGTGCCACACTCGATTTTCCGGATTTCTCAGCCGTTGAAGCTCTCATGCTGGAAAAAATCTCCAGATTATTTTAGCGGGTTTTGCGGCGGCGGCGGCTCGCGGGCAATCTCTTGTCAAATCGGCGGACGCTGATTCCCGGCTTCATTGCATTACGCCGTGACAAGCAGTCGAGTACAGTCGTACACTCCTTCATCATCGCCTTGATTTGACGGCGACCTTGCCTCACGATCCATCCGCCGCTTGGAGCTGTGTTGGCTGGAGCTGCGCCGATCTGTCGGGCTGAACGCCCGCCCGGCGAGAGGTAGTGATGAGTTCCGCCTGACGGCGGTTGTTACGGCGGCGGCTCGCGGGCAATCTCTTGTCAAATCGGCGGACGCTGATTCCCGGCTTCATTGCATTACG
>JAZRNP010000187.1:0-14266 GCA_045648225.1 Victivallaceae bacterium
GCCAATCTGCTGCAGGCTCAGCGCGACTACTTCGGTGCCCACACCTACGAACGTGTCGATGCTGAACGCGGCAAATTCTTCCACACTGCGTGGACCGAAAACAGCGGTACCACCGTTGCCGGAACCTACATTGCGTAAGTAGAATAAACTCATGCAGCGGCGGGAACATTTCAAAGTGTTTCCCGCCGTTTTTTACAAACAAGGACAATAAATATGGCTATCTATACCCAAAAAGGCGGTGCCTCCGTTGCAGTCACCGATGCCGAATTGCAGGATATGGTACTCAGTGCCATCGAAAAATCCGGCAAAACCATCAAGCGTATGCTGCTGCTGCCGCCGGATCACACCCGGCTCAATTCCTGCGCCGGACGCATCACGGAAATCATCTACGAAAAATATGCCGCCACTTGCCACATCGATATCATGCCGGCTCTGGGAACCCACAGCGCAATGAATGATGCCCAGCTGGAAATGATGTTCGGCAAAAACATTCCCAAGAGCGCATTCAAAGTCCACGACTGGCGCAACGATGTGGTCTCTCTGGGCAAGGCTTCCAGCGAATTCATCAAAGAACTCTCCGGCGGAAATCTGGACTATGAAGTCAATGTTCAGGTCAACAAGATCGTCTATGACAACTATGATCTGATCGTTTCCATCGGACAGGTCGTTCCCCACGAAGTGGTCGGCATGGCCAACTACACCAAAAACATCATGGTCGGTATCGGCGGTTCTGATATGATCAACAAATCCCACTTCCTCGGTGCGGTGGCCAATTTGGAAAAGATCATGGGACATGCGGACAGCCCGGTGCGCCGGCTTTTCAATTACGGCGTGGACACCTACCTTTCCGATCTGCCCTTCCTTTTCATGCAGACGGTCATGGCCCGGGACGAAGAAACCGGAAAAATGGCAATGCGCGGATTCTTTGCCGGTACCGGTGAAGATCCCTTCCTCGCCGCCGCAAAATTGAGCGTGGAAACCAACCTCCAGCTCTTGGATAAACCGCTGAAAAAGGTTGTCGTCTACCTCGATCCCGAAGAATTCAAAAGCACCTGGCTCGGCAATAAATCGGTCTACCGTACCCGTATGGCTATCGCTGATGATGGCGATCTGATCGTGCTGGCTCCCGGATTGGTCGAATTCGGCGAAGATCCGGAAAACGACCGTCTGATCCGTAAATACGGTTACAAAGGCACTCCCAACACCCTCAAGATGGTTGCCGAAAATCAGGAACTCCGGGACAACCTCGGTGCTGCAGCACACTTGATCCACGGTTCCAGCGAAGGCCGTTTCCGGATCACCTATTGCCCGGGCAAAGGTGTCACCGCTGACGAAATCCGTTCTGTCGGTTTCGAATACGGCGATCTGGATGAAATGATGGCAAAATATGATTTCGCCAATTTGAAAGACGGTATCAACATCGTCAACGGCGAAGAAATTTTCTACATCAGTAATCCGGCTCTCGGACTCTGGGCATTGAAGTCCAACTTCTGATCGTTCTGAAAAAAGCGGGGCGTTTTTTGCTCCCGCCGATTGCAAAATGATTTAGATTGTCAAACATGGCTGTTGCAAAAATTGCAACAGCCATGTTTTTTTGTATAAATGTACTAACGATATACTCAGGAATTCAGTTCAAAGGCAAAGAGTTTTTTTGCCTCTGCATCCAGTGGGAGGAATTCGATTTTCCTGGCGGCAAAATCCATGTTGATTCTGACCAGCCGCTGGTGGTTATCCGTCACCCGGACGATCTCTTTACCATCAGCGGTGATCGCAAATGATTTCATCACGGATTCCGGAGTGGGACGTTCCGGAGCATTGAGGAAATAGTTGGCGGGCTGATTCAGGTGGTCCCGTTTGATAAGACGGTTATCAAGATCGCTGTCAAAAACCAACCGGATACCGGAAAAACGGGTAAGTTCCGGATATTCATAAATCACCTTGTCTCCTGCCTTGCCTGACCAGAAATTGATCTCTCCCGGGTAATCCCGGTCAACACCGTTGCGCAGCACCTCCGGATCTCCTGCAGAACTGCTCAGAGCAGCCGATTTAACCGATTCTGGAATATTCCGCCTGAATCCCGGAAGTGTACAGTCATCATCCAGCAGCATCTGCTGAATTTCGGTATAATGTTCCTGCGCTGTCTGCCGGATGGATTTGCCATATTTACCGGCAACAGCAACCGTTGTTCCCACCGCCTGCCCCAAAAGCATACAGGTCGCCATGACCCGGGTCGAACTCAACGCAGTGTGACTGGCACTGATATTACGTCCGGCGAAAAGCAGGTTGCTGATATTGCATGAATAAAGAGAACGCAAGGGAATGGTGTACGGATTTTCCGGAATGATGTTGGTATTGGCCACGCCATTATGCAGAATACCGCCGGGATGATGGTCATCGATCGGCCATCCGCCGTAAGCGACTGCATCGTAAAAATTTCCACCGGAAAGCACATCATTCTGATTGATGATATAATCACCGACATAACGGCGGCTTTCCCGTTTTCCCGGCAGGAAACCGACCCAGTCCACTGCAAAATTTTCCACACCGTGATCGCCGTGATTTTTCATATGATCCCAGACGCCGAAGATGGTTTTAAGCAGTTCATCCCGGAGTTTTTCCGTATCAGCAATGGAGTTATCCATGCCGCCGAGCTCAACCCACCAGAAGTTCTGACTCCAGCCCATCTGATGTCCGCGTTTGGGGAAATCCTCTTCCGACGGATAAGATTTCGCCCATGACGGAGGGATAAATTTTTGCGGAGAATCCATCTCCCGGGCCTGAAGCAGACAACTCATTCCCATGGTATGTGAATCCGGCTCATTTTGAGCCAGAGTTTCCTTGAATTCATCTTTAGCTTCCCGACCGACCCGGAACTTTGCCCCGGTAAGAGGAGCAAGAATACTGTCCCCGGAACAATCAGCAAAAAAATCTGCTTTGACCACATGGAACTGCTGAGTGGTCTGCTGATAACCTTTGACTGAAATAATTTTTCCATCCCCGGTTTCGGCATCCAAACAGGAGCAGTTGAATAAAACCGTCAAATTCTCCTGCATCGCCACCATCTCATAGGTGATACTGTCCCAGATCGAATAATTCCCGGCTGGATTGCGGTAACGGTTTTCCAGACGCAGTTCCTCTACCAATCCGGTTTCAAGGAGCTGTTTGCTCCCGCAGATCCACATCCGGATCTCTCCGGAGGCGTTCCCTCCCGGAACCGGCCGTTCATGCATCAGCAGAGTTTTGATCCCATGCCGTGCAGCAGCGATGGCAGCCCCCATACCGGCAAGTCCGCCGCCGATGACACAGAATTGAGTTTCATGCAGAATATTTTCCAGTGGCATAACAGAATCCCCCAACAGAATTTTTACAAATGAACTTCCGTGTAATATAACTTGCCAAACCCAAAAATCAATCAAAAAAAATCAAAAGAGTTATTTTTAATTTTTTTTGAAAAAAAAGTTGTCAAACCCGGATTCGTGTACTATATTTATATTGGTGTATATATTTATTTACTTTACAGGAGTTTGATCGATCATGCTGAACAGTTCATTCTGGCCCGGAGCTTGCGCATTTGCCAGCGTGCTGTTTGCGGCGATTGCAATAATCGATTTCGGAGTATACATCGCCGCCCGGTATCGGGAACGCTATTTGCAGGAGGCCCGCACCGAACTGGATGATGTGCTTATCCAGATCCCGGCCGCCCGGGTGCTGGAGATCAGTATCGCATTCAGTGCCTGCGGAGTGGTGGTTTCTGCGTTACTGCTCTCTTTTTCTGCAGAACAGATTTCGGCGCAGACGTTGCTGATCGTAACGTTGACTTCGGCATGCGTACTCTTCCCGATCCCCCGGGTCATCCTGCGTTATCTGAAAATGCGGCGGCTCAACAAATTCAGCACTCAGCTGGAAGATGCCCTCAATATGATCTCCGGTGCCTTGAAGGCCGGATTCAGTATCAATCAGGCCCTTGAAGAGGTTGCCGACCAGGATATCCACCCGCTGTCGGTGGAATTCCGGCTGCTCACGCAGGAGATCCGCCTTGGAGTTTCGCTGGAACAGGCTCTGGAAAATATGTCCCGCCGGATGGAATCTGAAGATTTTGAACTGGTCTCAGTCGCAATTTCCACTGCCAGAAAAACCGGTGGAGAACTCACCAGCACCCTGTCACGGGTCGCCGCATTGATCCGGGAACGGGTCCGGATCGCCCAGAAAGTCCGGGCTCTTACCGCCATGGGCAGAATGCAGGCCATCATGATCGGAGCAATGCCGTTTCTGCTGCTGTGGGGTATGTATCATGTCAGTCCGCACCTTATCCGCTCATTTTTTTCGACTCCGCTCGGTGTCATTGCGCTGATCGTAGTGACATTGATGGATATTGCCGGATTTTTGTGGATTCGTAAAATAACCAAAATTGAGGTTTGAGATCATGGGAAATTTCCTCAGTTTTATCACTGCAGTGTTTACCGGGTTGTGCGTAGCGATCTCCACCTGGCTCTTTTTCACCGGTATGGCAAAAATCAAACTGGAAAAAAACCGGGAATACTTCAAACCGATCCCGCTGCTTTTCCGGTTGGCGATGCCTTTTCTGCCGATATTCCGTCCGATTGCCAAGAGCAAATATTTGAGTTTCATGCGGGAAAATGACAATACCAGGCTGCAGATGGCCGGGTATGATGAAGTTATCACGCCGCTTGATTTCATGGGATTGAGAATCATTTTCGTTCTGGAAGCTATGGTTTTTCTTTTCATCGGAGCCGGCGGCGGCAATATGATGATGTGCCTGATCGTTGCTCTGCTTTTTGCCTTTTTCCCGCCGATGTGGCTCTCCGGTGTGATAAAAAAACGGCACACCTCCATCATGAAAGCATTGCCTAATGTCCTTGACTTGCTGACCCTTTCCGTGGAATCCGGCCGTGACCTGCTCTCCTCTCTGCGGGATATTCTGGAACGACGCAAACCGGATCCGTTGGGCGAAGAATTGATGCGCACATTTCAGGAAATCCAGCTCGGCCGCAAAAGAACTGAAGCTCTGCGGGCGTTGAGCAAACGGGTCCGTCAGGTGGACCTTTCGGCAACGATAAATGCGATCGTTCAGGCCGAAGAGTACGGCGTAAGCATCGGTCAGCTGCTCCGTATTCAGGGAGATATGCAGCGGGCCAAACGATTTGCTCTCGCTGAAAAAATGGCCAATGAATCCAGTGTTAAAATTATTATTCCGGTTGTGATCTGCATCCTTCCGGCGGTATTTCTGATTCTGATGGGCCCGTTGGCGACCAATGCAATCCGGATGTTCCAGCGATGAGAAATTGTCTGTGCAAAGCTGATAACAACGACTGCATAATTGCCGAAAAGGCCAGATTTGCGGTATCATTTGCCGATAGGATACAGGGCATGATCGGCAGAAGTTTTGCCAAAGTGCCGTTTGATGCTATGATCTTTGAAAAGTGCAATGCCGTGCATTGCTGTTGGATGAGTGAAGCAATTGATGTGATTTTTGTCAATGACAATTGGGAAGTGGTCAGGCTTTACAGCGACCTCAAACCGTGGCGTTTTGCCTCCGGTGGCCGTATCAGCCGCACCGCAATTGAATTGCCTGCCGGAAAAATAAGGTGTTGTGGATTAAAAACGGGAGATCGCCTGATATGGAAAGATCTTACCGGTGAAAGGATTTGAACAGACTGTATGAAAATAAAATTTGTAAATGGAGACCGTGCCGGGGAAATCGCAGAATTTCCGGATTCCGAAATATCCATCGGCAGAGAGGACGGGAATTCCATCCAGTTGCTCACTGGCGGAGTTTCCCGGTATCATGCTCAAATCATAAAAAAAGATGACGGCAGCTACTTCATCGTCGATCTGGACAGCACCAACGGTGTCAAAATCGATGGAATTGCTGTCGCCGGAGAACGGGTATTGTGCCAGGATGACGAAATCACCATCGGAGAGCAGAAGCTGCTCATCGTGGAATTGGGTGAAGTTCACAAGGTGCTCTTTAAAACCTTTTCCAATTCCACAGAGACACTGATGGATACCCGCATCGACGAAGTATTGATCGATCCGGACAAAAAGGATAAAAAAAGTCCGGCAGCGGATTCGGCCAAAAAGAATGATTCCCAGCTCTCCGCCGAAAAATTGCTGGCAGAGCTTAAATCAGTCAGCGGCAATTTATTCAAAAACGGTGACAAATCATCTGCTTCAAATGCTTCAGACACAGCGGTTATTGAAAAAAATGCTGATGCGCCCAAACGCTCCAAGACGCTTTTCAATGTAATCTTTTATGCAGCACTGGTCATCTGCGTGGTCAGCGTGGCAAAATTGTTCATGGACGGCAGCAAAAGCAGCAATAAAATTTCCGGGATCCCACAGGATGATCGCAACGAAAATTCAGTGATTTATTTTGAGCGGATCGATTATGATACCGAAAAAAAGAGTGCGTTCCGTCTGGAACTGCGCATCGAAAACGGCAAAATGACCTGTACTCTGGATGATATTGCAGGACAACGGCACTTCACCCGGGAGATCGAACTGATCGGAAATTATGATAATGAACTGGAACTGCTCATTCAGAATCTGAAAAAGAGCGGTTTGTCCAAATTGAAACAGAAAAATATTTCGATCCCGAACCCGGATCGTGACCGGCTGCATCTGATCTTTATTGATAATAATGAGATCTGCAATTACAAGAGTTCCAGTTCCGCGACCGGGATTGAATTTGAAAAATGCACCGATGCCATCCGGGACTTCCTGAGCGGATTCGGTCTGGTGACTATCGCTCAAAGCCGCGAAGAGGTTGAAGCCGAAGCCAGACAGCATTTGCAGAATGCCATCGAAAATATGGAAAATTATGCCGGAGACCTTTCACTTCTGCGGAAATCCGCCCGCGAATTTGAAGCAGCCATCAGCTGCTATGAGCAGTTCACCCCTGCCCCGCCGGAGTTGAAAAAAGCCAAACTCGGTTTTGCCAAAGTCAACAATCTGCGCAAAACCAAGCTGGCAGAATATACTGCGGATTTCAACCGCTGCCACCGCCGTCTCGATTATCCGGGCATGGCAAACGCCTGTCAGAATATTATGAAAATCGCCGGTGAAAAATCCAAAGCGTACCGTCAGGCGGCAAATGCACTGCTCAATGTCAAACGTCAAATGGATGCTAAAAAGAGGTGATGTTCATGAAACATACCATATTCGATAAAATGTTGCTGCTGCTGGTTATTTCAGCAGCTTTGGTGCTCGCTTTCACGGGTTGTTCTGAAAAGAAAAAATCCGGTAAAGTCAATGTCGTTTTTTCCGGACCGGAGGGAATGACCATGAGCTACAAGGGAAAATCTCTGGAAGGTTTGAACCGCAAACTTCCGCCGGGCAATTATATTTTCAAATTCACCGCCCCCGGATGCAAGCCGATGTGGAAAGAAATAAATATCAGCAACGCCGATCACCAAAGTACAATTGAGATCGGCATGGAAGCTGAACGGTCAGCAGTTCTTGTCCGCTGCACCACTGAAGATCCCCAAAAAGATGGCAATGTCACCGTTTATCTCAACGGCGAAGAACAGGGCATCACGCCCTGTCTGATCACCGGGATCCCCATCGGAACTCATACCCTGCAGCTCTCTCATCCCGGTTATGCCGGAAAAACCCGCCAGATAAAGATCACCGATTCCCGTCCGCTGCCCCAGATCAAAGAAAGTCTCTCTTCGATAAGCGGCATATTACGAGTCACCGGGTCTCCTTCCGGCGCGATGCTTTACATCGACGAAAAACTTGCCGGACCGATTCCCTATCAGGCGAAATACACCGCCGGCAAATATCTGCTTGAACTCCGTGCTCCCGGCTATATCTCTCAAAAACAGGAGATCAATCTGCAGGCCAATACCAGCAATAAAGCTGAGATCATTTTGAAACCGGAACCCAGTTCGATCTACATTGAGAGTGTTCCGGCAAATGCAGTTTGCGTCGTGCGCGGAGAAAAACAGGGTACAACTCCGCTTCTTATCAACAATCTGCAGCCGGGAAATTACAAAATCGAGTTGTCTCTCCCCGGCTATGACGATGTCGAAGAGATGGTCGAAGTCAAAGCCGGCAGCCATGAACGGCTCAAGATAGCAATGGAAAGCGGTTTCGGTTTCGCCCGGCTCAATATCCGTCCGGCCGGAGTGGATGTCTATGTCGATGGCAAATTGATCGGCAGAACCCGCCAATCCGCAATAAATCCGCAGCAGACCGAACCGATTTTGCTGAAAGAACTCCTGCCCGGTTCCCACAGCTGCACCATATCACACCCGAAAGCCAAACCGCGCACCACCCAAAAATTCAATTTCATGGTCGCTAAAAACAAAACCACAGAGTGTCCAATAGTTGAAATGTGGGTGGCGGATTGCGAAATCACCTACAACAACGGCTTACAGGAAGAGGTAAAACTGATCCGGATGGATGACCGTGAAGTCGAATTTTCACTCCAGCCGGGAATTTCTATGAGGGAGAAGCGGACTGATGTCAGAATTCGTCGGCTCGACCCGAGATAACACCGTACCGGCATCTCTGGCAATTGAAAACCGGGGAACCAGAATCACTGCGGTGATCATCGCCGGACTTTTCTTTGTCATCTATTTTGCATTCTGGCTCAACGGCAGAGAGTTGTTGAATCAGGAAGGGTTGTTCGCCGCCTGTACCAATGAATACCATCCGGGATATCCGATCACAGCCCACGGAATAGTGCAACGCAATATTCAGCCGTTGTTTCCGGCAGTGGTTTCCGTACTGACCGGTTGGGGCTGTCCCATGGAAATTGCCCTGCGGCTGATTTCAATTATAATGTTGGCCGCATGGGGTATTCTGGCAGGTTTTGCTGCGGCACGCCGCCGGAATTTCCGGGCCGGGATCGTCGCATTTTTCTGCTGTACCGGTACAGTATTTGCCATGAACAAAGGTATTTTCGGAGTACCGGTGACAATGACGGCATTTTTTCTGCTTGCCGGGCAGCTGGTGTTTTTTCACTACGGGAACCGTCTCGCTAACTGGAACAAAGCGTGGCTGGGAGCGGCGGTACTGTGGATATTGGCATTTCTTTCCGGCGGTACGATCGTTTTACCCTACATTATAATACCGATCCTCTTTCTCCGGCGTCCATTATCAGTCAACAGCAAATTCAATACGCCGGGATTTCTGATCGCCTGTGCGCTGATGGCCCTGACTATTATCTGGCGGATATTGCAGGCGGGACTTGATCTGCGGATGAGTATTCTGCCGGAAGAGATATCCAGCTGGGGCTATATCAAGCATCTGCTTACTTTTCCGTTGATCTTTCCGATCCGCTTCTTTCCCTGGAGTTTTCTGACCTGGCTGCCCTTTTGCACAGCACTGCAGGCAATCGATCCGACACCGGTATTCAGCAAATATCTGCGAACCGTTTTCATCTCGTCATTTATTTTGACCTGGCTGATGCCCGACCGTCCGGGAATTGAGTTGTTTTACATCGCCGGCCCGCTGGCGATCATGACCGGCATCAATTACGATCTGGGAATCAGACGGTACTGGAAGTGGTTTCGCAAAGCCCTGATCGCCGGAGAAATCCTGATAATCCTGCTGGCGTTGTCGGTTATCGGAATAATTTTTCTGCCGGATGATCTGCTGATGAACTATTTCAGAATAACGCCGTTTGTACTGCAGATGAAATACCGGGTTTTCGCCCTGACGGCTGCCTTGCTGCCGATCTGTGTGCTGGCGGTATTCTTTCATTTGCAAAGACGCACGATGCCGGTCTGGCAGCTGCTTGCCAAAATAACGGTCTGCTGTGCCATATTCGGCACAGCACTGCTGCTGCCGAAATATCTCAATCACAACCGTTGGCGGACACTTGGCGGGGATATTGCAGCGGCACTGCCGTTTTCCGGCAAGGCAGATACCTTGTACAAGTTGGATATACGCGGTATGTACTGCGGTCTTTTTTACGCCGGTGTCCCGGTAAAAAAGATCCGTTCTCTGGACGAACTGCCGACAGACCAGACCGTTTATCTCATATCTTCCGGTTTTCCCAGGCACTTCGGCTGGCGTTGGACGCCACTGCTGCCGCCGGACTACCGTTTTGAAGGAGAAATGGTCTCCATGTGGTGCGGCGAACCGATACCTCCGGAACAGGAGGATGAGGATCTGATTCAATGAAAAAACCGCTTTTACTGGCCATGTCCGGCGGAGTGGATTCCACTGTAGCGGCGGTATTGCTGCGGCGGCAGAATTATGAAATAACCGCCGTAAATCTGAAGTTATTTCCCGATGCTCCCGTCGATGAAAGTTTGCAGAAAAGTTGCGAAATGCTGAATATCCCGCTGATAATCCGGGATTGTGCAGAAGCATTTTACGACAGGGTCCTGCTGCCGGGAGCGAAAGAATATGCTTCCGGACATACTCCGAATCCATGTTGTTTGTGCAATGCGGTGCTGAAATTCAAAGAGATTTTCGCTGCGGCAGATGAACTTGGCATTCCTTATGTGGCAACCGGACACTATGCCCGTCTGGCGGCATCGAATGCTGGCAGTGCTCTACTCACCCCGGCCAAAGATCAGGCCAAAGATCAGAGTTACTTTCTTTATCGTCTTTCTCAGGACCAATTGCAGCGATGCGTTTTTCCGTTGGGAGATTATACCAAACCGGAAGTCCGGGAAATCGCTCGTGAAGCCGGTTTAGTCTGTGCCGCCCGACCGGACAGTCAGGATGCCTGCTTCCAGATTCCCGGCGAATGTTGCGGCGACACCTTGAGCCGTTTGTGCAAATTATGCGGCAAGCGGGGCAGATTCATTTATCAGGGGAAAACGGTGGGCAAACATACCGGGATCCACCGTTATACGATCGGACAACGGCAGGGGCTCGGTGTGGCACTGGGCGTACCGGCCTATGTAAAATCCATCGACCCGGTCAAAGGGGATATTGAATTGTGCACCGATCAGCGGGAGTTGGAAAGCAGCTGTTTTCAAATCAGTGACATGGTGTGGCAGCAGAATTTTGATCCGGAACAGCCGCTGACGGTAAAAGTCCGTTACCGTTCGGGGACCGTCAACTGCAGAGTGCAGCCGGTAGCCGCCAATCAGGCTGAAGTCATTCTGGAAAAACCCTTGCGGGCAGTAACCCCCGGACAATCGGCAGTATTTTACGATTCAACCGGCTCACTGGTCGGCGGCGGCGTGATCTCTCCGGTCAAATGCCCCTTGGAAAACTCACAACCGCAATAATTCTGCCGGTAAAACCCCAATTCCCGGGCTAATTTGGTGCCATTGAGATAGCCGTTTTTCTTTTTAAAATCAAGCGGCACAAATCCGGGCATAACAGAAGCGATTTCAAATATCGTGCGACTGGATTTGCGTGGACTTACGGTCAACGTGGTAGCGAATTCACAACCGGTACGTCCGGCGGCCAAAGCGGCCCGGGAAAGAGAAAATTCAAAACATTTCCGGCATCGTGCACCGCCTTCCGGAGCGGATTCAAAACCGGCTACAGCAGCTTTCCATGCTTCATGATCATAAGGATCGACCTCGACCGGGATATTGAACTTCCCCCCCAGTTCCATGACCCAGCGCAGGCGGCGTTCAAACTCCTCTTTTGAATCAATATTGCTGTTGGAAAAATAGAGGGAATCCGGCACAAACTCCGACTCTTCAAGCAGCGGATGCCCGATGCACCCTCCGGCGCAGGGAGCACAGCAGCAGTGCAGCAGCAGTCGTTTTTTCATCTTTCCTCCGTAAATGATCATCTTTCACATACATAAAGTACTCTTTTTTTATCTTTTGTCAAAGAAAATGCACAAAATAGTTTGAAAATCTCCGCATTATGCGCTATTTTATTCAGGAAAATATAATTATCAGGTGAGGGGGGAAACGAATTATGTCAAAATTTGACAGTAAAGCTTTTCAAAGTGATTTGATCAGCGTTGTAGAACGTATCCGGGACTTGTGTTCTGCAAAAGTTCCGGTTTGTCTCGGGCATTATACCGGCAGCCAATTGCGGATGATCACCCGGATTTATGAACTTACCCGCAACAGCGAAGAGGGACTTCAACTCAAAACTCTTGCGGGAGTGCTTCACATAACTCCGGCCGCCACCAGCGAAATGGTGGAAACGCTGGTCAAACGCGGTGCACTGGAAAGACGTATCGCAGCAAATGACCGGCGGGCGATGTCCCTGCGTTTGTCTGAAGAGCTGGAAAAGGTGTTCCGTGCGGCGGAATCCCACCTGGGCACAGTGCTTAATGAGTTCTTTGCCAATATTCCGCCGGAAGAGAGTGCCATCACCGGCAATATCATGGGACGTTTAAATAAATTTCTTGCAGATTTGAATCAGACGGAGGCAGAATAATGATAATTTTTTCAGTTTCAGCTTTGGAAAAAGCACCGGTAACTTTGCAAGGGAAAGAGGATATTGAATTTTTTGAACTTGACGAAAATGACCCGTTGACCGTTTCCAAAGAACTTAGCTACACGCTGACCGGCAGTAAAGTTTCCGGCGGAATGTTGATAAAAGGCAATTGCCGAACCGCTGTTTCCGGAATCTGCGGCAGATGTCTGGAACCGGTGGAAAAAGAGGTGAATGCCGAAATCGAACTGTTTTTTGACATCGACGATATCGAAGAAGAATTGGATATTTCCACAGATATCCGCGAAGAGGTCCTGCTGGCATTTCCGATGAATCTGCTCTGTTCCGGTGAATGCGCCGGTCTCTGCCGCTTCTGCGGCGGCAACCGCAATAAAAATGAATGCAAATGCGGAGACAATCCCGGAAATGGAGATTTCCGCTGGAGTGCATTGGACTCCATCAAACTCTGACCGGATAAAACGATCACAAAAAACGGGCTGCAGCAAATTTTTTGCCGCAGCCCGTTTCGTTTTTACAGGAATCAACGTTTGGCAGCCAACTGACGCAGATCACTGCGTTTGATCTTGCCGCTGGTAGTTTTGGGCAATTCAGTGACAAACTCGATCCGCCGGGGATATTTATAGGGAGCGGTGTGAGTTTTGACATAATTCTGAATCTCTTTTTTCATTTCCTCAGTACCAACGGTTCCTTTGGTCAGCACGATAAAGGCTTCGACAACCTGACCACGGATCTCATCGGGGGCACCGACGACGGCACATTCCAGAACGTAGGGCATTTCCATGATGACGCTTTCGATCTCAAACGGTCCGATGCGGTATCCGGAAGATTTGATCACATCATCAGTGCGTCCGACATACCAGAAATAACCGTCTTCATCTCTCCACGCCGTGTCGCCGGTGTGATAAAGACCGTCGTGCCATGATTCGGCAGTTTTATCCGGAGCCATATAGTAACTGCGGAAAAGTCCGCAAATTTCATCCGGCTCACAGCGCACCACGATTTCACCGGTTTCGCCGGTTTTGACCGGGTTGCCGTCGGGATCGACCAACTCAATGGGGAACGCCGGGCTGGGTTTACCCATTGAACCGGGTTTGGGATTCATGCCGCGGAAATTGGCGAGCATAACGGTACTTTCGGACTGACCGAAACCTTCCATAACCTTGAGGCCGGTGGCGTTGTAGAACTGCTGGAAAACCTCAGGATTGAGAGCTTCACCGGCAATGGTGGCGTATTTGATGCTGGAAAGATCGTAGTTTTCCAGATGCTCTTTAATGAAGAAACGGTACATAGTCGGCGGTGCGCAGAAAGTCGTGATCTTATTCTGAGAGATCACCGTCATGATATCTGCCGCATCAAAGCGGTCGAAGTCATAGACAAAAACCGCACTTTCGTTGAGCCACTGTCCGTAAATTTTGCCCCAGGAAGATTTCGCCCAGCCGGTATCGCTGATGGTCATGTGCAGACCGTTGGGATCGGTATTCTGCCACCATTTGGCGGTGATGATATGACCGATGGGATAGGAGAAACTGTGTTCAACGATTTTGGGATAACCGGTCGTACCGCTGCTGAAAAACATCAGCATTGTGTCGGTCGCCTTGTGTTCCGGATGACGGGGGAAGGTATCGGCGAATTTGCCGTATTCAGCATTGAAATCGTGCCAATCGCCCCGCTGTCCGTTGACCATCACCTTGACCTGAAGCGTGGGAGAATCCTTTTCTGCGGCATCGACATAATCGGAAACACCATCATCGGCAGTAGCGATGATCGCCTTGACACCGGCAGAGTTGAAGCGGTAAACATAATCTTTGGTCAGCAGCTGATTGCTGGCGGGAATCGCAATGGCACCGATCCGGTGCAGCGCATTGATGATGAACCAATACTGATAGTGGCGTGTGAGCACCAGCATCAC
>JAZRNP010000188.1:0-4206 GCA_045648225.1 Victivallaceae bacterium
GTCAAAGGTGAAAGGACGGGCAAATCCGCGACCCATGCCGATATATTTACCGTTGCACCAGACCCGGACGATGTTGTCGACTCCGCCGACCAGAAGTCCGGCGGTTTTGGTGTCCAGTTTGGGGAACGGAATACGGTACCAGGCGGAACCGGAACGGAAGCCCAGCAATCCCTGGGCATCCCAGGTGGATTTGAAGGTCTGGGTTTTGATAAAGTATTTATCGTTGATTTCCGGAGCATAATAACCCATCAGACCACCGGCGTTGAACTGATCAAACATGGTTTTGAGTTCGTTGGGGATTTTGTAAACGATTTTGTAGGGAGCAGAGGAATATTTGACGGAAGCTTCCAGAGAATCCTGATGGAGAGTGCGGATATAACCGGCTCCACCGGTGGAAATGTAACCTTTGCCGTTTTTGGTGGCGGCAAGCAGTTCACTGCGGTACTTGTCAAAATGGTGTTTCGCTTTGGTGAATTCAAAGTTGTTCAGCGCATTTTTGAAGTGGAGGAAGTCATCCAGGGCATTGAGGGAAAGTTCCGCTATTTTCACCCGCAGCAAATCTTCTTCGGTGTCGACCAACTTGTAGGCTTCCGCAAAGTAAGCGCGCGCCTTATTGACAAATTCACGGTCGTAGATGAGCGGGATGGCGTGGAAGGAACCCGCTTCCTGTCCGGCAGCTGACTGACGCAGAGCCTGCATGGTGTAGTACTCTTCCATCGGTTTGGCGGCCTTGCCGTAGGCACTGCGGCAATATTTGGCGAGGATATCCTGCCATTTGAGTTTGGTGTTCCAGAGCAGCTGGGCTTCGGCGTAATTGCCGGGACCGAGGTTGGAGGCACCTTTGTTGGATTCGGTATAAACGCCGACGACATTCATCGATTTGTAGTAGGGCAATTCATCGGCCCAGATGCGGAACTTGCTGAAAGGCATGACGCTTTCGGCGAGGTTCCAGTTGTAGCCGCGGACAAATTTGACATTGGGGGCAGTTTTCCATTTTTCCAGAATGGATTTGTAGTAACGACGGGTCTTGCTGTTGGTTTCCAGTGTGCTGTGGACCCGGGAATAACTGATGTCAGCAATGACCAGCACGATCTTGGGATTGGGTTTGTAGCGCACCGGGAAGTCGGCGTGACTGCTGTAAAGGAAAAATCCCAGATGCAGATTGGGGAACTCTTTTTCCAGTCTTTCCAGAAGCGTGTTGCACATCAAAATCAGAAGATCGGTGACTTCCGGGTTTCCGGTAGTGGGATCGGTCTTGTTGCTGGAAGCCATGCGGCTTTCGATGGACTGGGAGAATCCGCCGCCGTCAGCCGGACCCACACCGATGCAGACTTTTTTGTCTTTGGGCCAGTTGTTCTTTTTGAACATGGTGCGGATGTAGTCTTCAAAAATCGCCAGCACCCGGGGATCGGTGGTTTCAAACTGGGGACCGCGGCGGGTGTAGGTGCCGTCCAGATTGGGAACGAGTGCGTACATATCCGGATTTTCTGTGAATTTCTTGCGGTAGATCCGGTGAACATCGGTAAAGACATGGCCGCCGATCATGACCAGCGGATGGCTGAAGGTGGTTATCTGCATTTTATTGCGGATTTTCCACATGTGATAATCCATGCGGGAGTATTTGTCGTGAACTTTCCAGTTCATCGTGTAAAAGGGGCAGCGCACGGCAAAATCCGGTTTGCTGGAGTATTTGTACACACCGGTGTCGATGGTGGATTTTTTGGGGATGACTTCACCGGCAACCCCGGCAAACACCCAGTCGCAGCCCAACCGGGAAAGCATTTCATAAATACCGTGGGAAATGGCCTGACCGTCGATACCGGAGATAGTGATTTGTCCATTGTTGCTGTCGATGAAAAATTCTTCTTTTTCACCGGCTTTGATTTCCAGAATGATCGCCGGCGCATTCTTTTCGGGAACGGCATTATATTTTACGGGGAGTTCCGCTCCGCTCATTTTTTTGAAGTGGTAATTGATGTCGTTGACGGCGGTACGCAGCGTTTGAGCGGCAAGTTCCTCTTTGGTAAGTTTGTCTGCAACCTTTTCATTGAATGGGATTATTTTTTCTGAGACAGGTGCATTGACATAGATCGTTGCCAGAGGTTTTCCATCTTTAATGAGGGGGGCGGCACCGACGCACAGCGCAGTCGCGGCGATCAGACAGGTCGATAAATTTTTCATTTAAAACTCCTTTTTTTATGCAATCGGTTCAATAACATAATATTCTCTGAATATATCACCATGGTAACATTTTGTCAAGAAAAAATGGCAGGCAACATAAACTTTCATTTATGAAACCTGCCGCAGGAGCAGTTAAAATATCCTGACTGTTATCAGAAGTTACTTACTTTTTGATCTTTTCGATCGCGCCGCCGGGGAGCAAGCGGTATTCAAGTTCGCCGTCCGGAGCGCGTTTTTCCAGCTGCGGACCGGTGAAAATAAAGCAGGGGTAGACGATACCGCCGGTGCCGACTTCGCTGTTGCCCCGGCGTTGAACCTGGATCACGAGGAGGTTGTCGCCATCTTCGTTGAGCAGACCGGTCAGATCATAAGTGAAGGGACGGGCGAATCCGCGCCCCATACCGATATATTTTTCATTGCACCAGACCCGGACGATATTGTCAATCGCACCGACGAAAAGTCCGGCACTCTTGCTCTTGAGTTTCGGGAAGGGAATGCGGTACCACACCGAACCGGAACGGAAGCCCATCAATCCCTGAGCATCCCAGGTGGTGCTGAATGTGGCAGTTTTTATATATTCGCTGTCGTTGATCGCTTTTCCGTAGTAATTCATCAGATTACCGGAGTTGAACTGGTCAAACATGGTTTTGAGTTTGTCCGGGATCTTGTATGCAATGCTGTAGGGAGGCTGGGAATATTTATACGCCTGCATCACTGAATCCTGGTGGAAACGGCGGAAGTAGCTGTAGCCTCCGGGGGAGACGATATTTTTGCGCTTGTCGATTTCGACCTTGAGATCGCTCATAATCTTGTCGAACAGTGCTTTGGCTTTGTCGAATTCAAAGTTGTTGAAAGCGGCTTTAAATTTGAGGTGATCTTCCAGAGTGTTAAGGGACAATTCGGCAATCCGGATACGCTCTTTTTCTGCCGGAGTTTGGGCGAGAGAACGGGCTTCGTCGAACCACTTGCGGGCCTTCGCAACGAACTTCATATCGTAGATTTTGCGGAAAGCGTGGAATGAACCGGCTTCCTGTCCGGCTTCCGACTGACGGAGGGTGACTTCGGTGAAGTATTTTTCCATCGGTTTGGCAGCTTTGCCGTAGGCACTGCGGCAGAATTTGTGAAGCACATCACGCCATTTGAGCTTGGTGTCCCAGAGCATTTTGGCTTCCATATAGTTGCCGATGGCGAGGTTGGAGACGCCTTTGGTGGTCTCATTGTAAACGCCCTGAACATTGAGAGATTTGTAGAGGGGAAGGTCGTTTTCCCACATGATCAGCTTGCTGTAGGGCAGGGCATTTTCGGCGAGGTTCCAGTTGTAGCCGCGGAAAAACTTCACATTGGGAGAATCTTTCCATTTTTCCAGAATCGAACGGTAGAAGCTGCGGGTTTTGCTCTGCGGCTCAAGGGTTCCGTGGAGACGGGAGTAGGTGATGTCAGCGATGACCAGCACGATTTTGGGATGGGGTTTGTAACGAACCGGATAATCGGCGTGGTTGCTGTAGAGATAGAAACCGAGATGGAGGTTGGGGAACTCTTTTTCCAACCGCTCCAACAGGGTGTTGCACAGCAGTATCTGCAAATCGGTGAAGTCTTTATTTCCGGTGGCAGGATCCAGGCGGCCGCCGGAAGCCATCTGGCTTTCAATGGATTCGGAATAACCGCCGCCATCAGCAGGGCCGACTCCGATACAGACGGTTTTATCTTTGGGCCAATTCCGCTTTTTGAAGATATCCCGGATGTAGTTTTCGATCATTTTGATAACTTTGGGATTGGTGGTCTCGATCTGGGGACCACGGCGGGTGAATGAACCGTCCACATTGCGGACAAGCGCATACATAAGTCGGATCGTAGCCATGTCGTTCTGTGAGCCAAGGAGTTGAGTAGATTTCTTGTCTTCCTAAGACCGCTTGGCCTCCGACTTATGTAGTTTTCGATCATTTTGATAACTTTGGGATTGGTGGTCTCGATCTGGGGACCACGGCGGGTGAATGAACCGTCCACATTGCGGACAAGCGCATACAT
>JAZRNP010000189.1:0-7529 GCA_045648225.1 Victivallaceae bacterium
TTCAAACTCTTTTCCAACAAGATGCTTCAAAGGCAATGGCCCGGCACTGCCCAGCCATGCGCCCATGTAGGCAAATTTTTTCTTTTGGTTGGCACCGTATCCTACTTGATTGAGTTTGAAAACTTTGCTGGGTACGGCAGAATCATATTGCAATTGCAAAACGATCGACAAGTTGCGTTTTTCACCATGCTTGAAGGGAGTGCCAAAGACCAGATAAGTATACCCTGTCACATCGGCACTGCGCAATATATTGCCGTTGTTATCCCGCTTCAAACCATTCTCTTTTACCCAGAAACCTTCATTCACGATATTCATTCCCACTGTTGCATGGTTGACTGGCGCGCTCCCGCGTGCTTTAATTACCACCACTTGCGGAGTGAGAAATTCATACTCCACGGCACAGCTTTCCTGACCGCATCCGGATGCAATAAACAGCAAGGTCAAAAGGAAAAAGTTTCTCATACCGACACCTCCACCTTGCCGGAGAGGAAGTCTCTGCGGTATTTGGCCAGGATACTCAATGCGGCAAAAAGCATCATCATCTGAATGAAATTCACCTGCTGTTTCATCACCCATTCCAGAGTGGACTGCAAATATATTGCAGTCAATCCGCCAACGATACCGGCGGGAATGTAGAAAAAATTGCTCCGCCGCATCTGTTTTACCAGCTTGCAGGCGCAGACATAGTAGTATCCCAGCCATGCCAAAAACGCTGCCAGCGCAAAAAATCCGCACTCCGCTCCCACTAAAAGATAACTGGTTTCCACGATACCCTCTTTGAAATCTTTGGCAATGCGCCGGTTTTCATAACGGTATTCGCAGTAGGGATAGGGCGGATTGATCTTGATGCCCCAGTTGTTCAACCCCACTCCGGCAAATGGTTTATCTTTCATCATATTCCACGCCGAAGCCGCCAGATACTGACGGGTCATAAGTGATTCTTTGGGGGCATTCTGGAACCGCTTGACGATATTGGGCAGCAGCAGCAGAGCACCGAAAAAACAGACCAGAACGATCGGCAGCAATATCTGGATCTTTCTCATGTGAAACTGATAACGCAATGATAAAATCACCGTTATCATGCAGCCGAACGGCAGACATACCATCGCCCCACGGGAATAGGTACGCATACACGCCGCCGAAGCAACCAGAAAAAATCCGGCAAACAGAAACCGTTTCCAACCCTTGTTGCGGTTGAAGTAATAGGCAAAAAATACCGGTGCAATGAGATTCATATACATTCCCATGCTGTTCTGATGCGGAAACAATCCGTTCGCCTGATGGATCCCTTTGATATGCTGGAACACCACCGAAGCAAATGTCACCGCCGCCACGAGCCCGAATGCGATCATTACGCTGTTGAAGTCACGGTAGTGATACAAATAATAGTATGTCGTGATGAAAACAATATACATCATGACCATTTTCCACAATTCAAACCAGCTGAAAAGAGTATTGTCCGCATTGATAAGCGAGGGTATGCACAGCAGGAAATATGTCAGATATATTTTACTGCCGGTATCCGGAAACAACGGTTTTTTCCGGTAGAGGATCGTCATTCCTATCAGCATCGCCAGCGCGATCAGATAGACCAGCGACACCTCCATCCCCCGGGAAGTTCCACGGTAAGTTTCGTGCGAAAAAAAGTTGATCGATACCTGATTGAACATCATCACCGGCAGGCAGACTGCAAAAAAGGCATAGCGCATATACTTACGGTCAAGCGTAAGTATATACCCCAGCGGCAGTACCCCCATAAAGGCGATGAAAAAAATCAGATACTTCATATTTTTCCTCAGAAGAGCACGTTGAATGCCGGTCCGGTGAATGTTCCCACAAACTGAGCGGTCGGCAGCATTTTGCGGATAAAGACATTGTATTCCGAAATATTGTCGTGCGGGATATAAACCACATCACCCGGCTGCAGACGGACATTGGCACAGCGTCCCTGCATGATGCCGTCAATGTCAACCCGGTAGAAACGCGGATTTTCCATACCGCCGCGGATAATGACGCCGTACTGCCAATACTCTTCTTTAAGTCCGAGTCCGGAAGATATCAGCTCCAGAATTCCCAGATTCTGATCCCACAATCTCTTGTGCGGCCGGTTGATGCTGCCGATAATACTGACCATCGCTTCGGAACGGACAGCGATATAAATATAATCACCTTTTTTGAGTTTCACATTGTGCCAGCGATCACCTTTTTCGATAGCGAGCGAAAAGTTAACCGGCAGGATTTGGCCGTCCCGGACAATGATACTGTTCTGATAATCGGCGGCATCCAGCATCTGATCGTCAAAATCCCGCACCGCAGAACCGCCGGCTTTGGCAAAGAGATCTGCCAGTCTCATCCCGTTGGAGATCACGAACATTCCCGGATTATTCACAGCTCCGGCAATGGTGGCAGTCTGACTTCTCACATCGATGGCAAATACACCGAGTTCAGGATTTTTGATATACTGGGCGTAGATTTTTTTGATCTTTTCGCTGGCCTCTTCCAGAGTGAGACCGGCGACCTGCACCTGACCGGCGAACATCACTCCGATAGCTCCGTCCGGAGTGACCAGAGATTCCATGATGAGATCGGGATGGTTATATACCCGGATGCTGATCTTGTCTCCGGCATTGATCCGGTAAACCGGCTCTTTCTGGGCGTCAAGCTGCTTGAGCAATTCCAGCTGACGGCGTTTGTCCTCATCGGTAAGTCCGGACTGATCGACCACGCCGCTGGGCAGATTGTTTATATCCGGGAACTGGTCAAAGTTTCCGGTATACCGGTTGTAACATCCGCACAAAAAGCAGAATACAGACACCAAACACAATAATGACAATGGATTTTTCATCAGATATAATCTCCTGAAATAATTTTTTCAACGTCTGTCACCCCGGTTAAAACCGCATAAATTTTGTGCTCATCGTCATGCAGTTTCAGAATTCTCCGCAGTACACTGCGGGGGGTCTCTTTTTTACCGATATAAAGCAGCGTCGCATCACAGATATCGTGGAGCTGCCGCACCAGAATACAGGAAGCATTGAATGGTTTCTCCCGGGAGATACGGACCAGCTGATAATGTTTTTTCAATTCGTTGATAACGTTGTACAAAACACTGAGCTCATCGGGTTCCAGCACCGAAAGGCTGCGCACCGGAAAAAATGCAAATCCGTAACCGAAACCATACCCTTTGCCGTCACCGGAGGAAAACCCGTGAAGATATTCCACATCGTGACTGATATCTTTATCCACATAATTGGCACCGATGTTTCCGTTGTCGGAATAGTAGAAGTCACCGATTTTCTGCATATTTCCGCAGATATTTTCCACATCACTTTCCTGAATGAGCCGCACTAAAATCGTGTTGCGTTTGGCCTTGGAGAACTGTTCGTCAAACATAACGGAACTCAAAAACGATCCGTCCAGAGAACAGGAAAAGAGTGTGCGGGTATCTTTCAATCTCAGAATGAAACGGTAAAACATTTCATTGTTGATTATTTTCCGCTGTTCCGGTGAAAAACTGGCTTCCTCGTGCGGGATGACACCCACAGTGTCAAAAAAGTCCCGACAGTATTTGGCCTCTTCGATACCGCTGAATTTACCGTGGACGATATCATAAATCACTATCGCCGTAGCATACAGACCGCTGATAAAAATTCCGGCGATGATGATCAATGCCGCTATTTTTATCGGGAAAGCTGAAAAAACTTTGGTGTTGACCAATCTTTCGTTGATCGTAATGTCGTTGGGTACATGGGCAATATTGCTCCGCACCCGGGTGAGTTCTTCCACGAGCAGTGAAATATTTTTATTCACCGTCTGCAGCAGCTGCTCGACACGTTCATGTTCCGGGATCATCTGCTGCAATCGGGTCTCTTTGTCTTTGGTAAGAGCGATCTCTGCCTGCAATGATTTCATGCTGAGTTCAAGCTGGCTCAAAATGACCTCGGCCTCCTGATAGCGGTTGACCAGCCCATCGATATCCACCAGCATACTTTCTTCAAAACCGGTGATGCGGTTCTGCTTTTTGAAACTCTCAAACTCATTGAAAATAGCTTCATGAGCGGCTTTGGCTTCGACGAGTCTCGGATTGCGTTCAGCGAACATCAACTTTGCTTTTTCATATTCCCGGGATGTTTTGCGCAAGTTCAGCATGAATTCCCGCAAAGCTGCCCGATGTTTGATAACATTCAACGGCAGTTCATCATAATTCTTTTTGGCAATTGCAAACCGCTGTCCGGCATTGGCAAGTTTTACATTCAACTCAGCGAGGGTTGCCGACTGTTCGCCCTGGATCCTTTTGACTGTTTCCATCTCCTCAATCGGATGAATGATACCGTATTTGCGGTGCAAAGCGTGTATTTGTTCGATCTGCGTATTCTGGAAATTCTGCAGTTCGAGCAGACGCCGTTCCCGGCTCTCCATAAAGTTGCGCAATTCGGCGGTACGGTACTCCTCATAATTGCGGATACCCAGAGAAACAAAAGTATTCACCAGAAGTTTTACATATTCGTCACTGTCGCCGATACCGGTGATGACAAACATATCGCTGTGGTCCCGGAGCAATTTCACTTCGATGCTCTGTTTGAGAATTGTCCGCTGCTTTTCATTCAGATGCAGTTCATCGATCAGCTGTTTGAATATCTGCTGACGGGCAAAAACTCCCAGCACATGATTCAAACTCAAAGGCTTCACCTCTTCACTGGCGCGCGGCGTGTAAAAGAGAGTGACACTTCCTTCATGTTTATGATGAGAGTACTTGAATTGAACATAACGGCAGACAATACCGATTATGACCGTCAGCATAAAAACGATCATGATGCTCAATTTATATTTGAATAACGTAAAGAGTACCAGTTTCTGATACATCTGCAGCTTTTTCATCTGCCTGGTCTCTTCCTGAACATTAAAATCATTATCCAGTGTATCCATAATCAACCTTTCAGTTAAACATCAGCCAATGCCGATAAAGTTTCTCATCAATTTTTTCCGGCACATTACCGATCAATGCCGAATAGACCTCGCCCGCCAGCACCGCTACCGGCGGGATGAAGTAATACCCTCCGTCAATAAAGGGCAGAGTGCGGGTCTTAACGCAATATTTTATATAATTTACAATGGATTTTTCTCCGCTCTGATAACAGCGGTTGTAAATACCGTCATTCAAATTATTATGTTTCAGCTCTCCGGCGCAGCGAACCATGGCCGATTGAAAGAAATCCCGTACCCCATACCAGAATGCAAGCATATCCGGTTTTTGTTTCCGGTGCGGAGAATGTTTGAAGTCAACTGCTTCCCGGTAAAATTCTTTCCAATTATCCGGCATCTCGGATGCTTCAATAAGTTCCTGCCGTTTGGCAATTTCCCAGCGGTAAACTCCTTCAGCGATCAGCATGGCATCTCCGGCTCCGAGGATCGCTTTGTAAATATTCCGCAAAATGAAATCGGTTTCTCCGGAATTATTGACGATCTTTTCTCCGGCAAACAACAATCCCATGCCCCGGTTGACCAGCAGACGGCACGCTTCGGAAAAGGGAATTTTATCCGCCGGGTATTCCGGCAGATATCCGGCAAGCAGATCTTCGCCTGACACCGGATAATATCCCCGCTTCAACTCCTGCATCATCAGCCGCCGGGAATTTTTTCTCATATCATTGAGAGTCATCACCGGACTGAAATCCACATCGACTTTCAGCAATTTTTCATATTTTTCAGCGGTTTCTTTGAGCAGAGCTTCTGTACCGGGAACTTTTTTCCTTGCAAAGACAAAAAGATCCAGATCGTTGTAAAGTATGCCGTTTTCCCGATCAAGTCTCACTCCGCCGTCACCACGGCCGTAACTGCCGCCCAAAACGACACAAAGCCCCGTGCCGTCCAGAGATGTTCTCATCTCAGCAAGAACATCCGACAGCAGTTTTTCGGCTTCAACATCTCCGGAAGCTGTAAATTTTTTATGCTCGTTTCCGTTCAACATCAGTAGCAAATCCCCGTTTTCCCAAACTGCGCAGCACTACCTGCAGCACGAGAAAACATGAGCAATGATAATGGTAATAATAGTCATAAATACGCCGTTGTTCCGGAGTATTCTGCAAACCGTAAATTTCTCCCATCTGAAAGACATAGTGTTCGTTGGCCGGGTGGCTTTTGATCAGCTCTTTCCGGAAAAACAACACCGCCCAGTATCCCGGATAACGATCCATGGAAAGTTTCCAGCACCAATGGGAATTTTTATGTGCCAGATAGTAGGGCAGGATCAGCAGATACGGGATCAACCCGGTAACGGCCAGAATAAGTGCAATAAAATGTTCCCACAAACGCAATATCCATGCGGAACGGTTCTGGATCGGCGAAAAGGCATAACTGAAACTGTTCCGCTCCAGCACACCGCCGGTAAATGGATCAATGATCCGGCCGGGGGTGACGATCTTATTTTTTATCTCCAGTTTTCCGGCGACATAGGTTCGGTCAAAAATAATGGAATGTTCCACCACGCTCTCCTTGTCAATCAGCGAGCGTTCTCCCAGAATGGAATCGGAAATATTGCTTTTGCTCTCTATGAATGTATTGTCGCCCAGAACCAGAGGTCCGGCAAGATTGCAGTCATTTTTCATAACAACATTGGTCCCGGTGTGGATATTATCCATCATCGAATAACCGGGCAGATTGTAAAAATCGTCATTCAAAACCTGAAAATTCACCTCAAAATAGCTCTGCAGCGAATCAATCAGGTAAAATTCGATCGTGCTTTTCAGCAATACGCCGTCCCGATAGTAATAAATACCGTCAGCGATCCCGTCGTCATCACAGGGAATAAATGACTTCTGCAGCTCCTCAAGAGTATAGGCTTTGGGCATCAGCATACCGTGCAGGATAAGAGCGTCATCACCGCACTCTTTCCCGTACGTTTCCAGCAGCTGACGTACTGAAAAATGGCCCCCGCCTTTGCGGTAATCCAATTTCAGATCGCCATGCTGATATTTGTAAAGATGTTCGGCCAGATGTTCGTTGTAAGCAGGCCCCAGCAGCAGCATCGATTCAGCTTCGCACCGCAGTGCCAGATCAATAAAATATTCTGCGGCACAGCGGCCGCCGACCAGCATCATGCCGAGACTGCGGTCGGGGAAGTACTCCTTGCACCACTCCTGAGTTTGAGAATAGGGATTTATCAGCAGATGTTTCATTTCACCACGCCCCCCTGCCGGTTAAAATTGCCGGGATGGTTTTCAGCAGAATCAGAAAATCTTTCCATGCGCTGCGGCTGGCGATATATTCTTTGTCCAGCGCGATCTGCTTGGAAAAGGGCAGTTCACTGCGCCCGGAAACCTGCCAGATACAGGTTATTCCCGGAGTGATATTCAGCCGTTTCCGCTCTTCAAGCGTATAAGTGCGCACCTCCGAAGGCAGCGGCGGCCGGGGACCGACCAGACTCATATCCCCCAACAGCACATTGAACAGCTGCGGCAATTCATCGATACTGAATTTACGGATAAAACGTCCGACCGGCGTGATCCGGGGGAAGTCGGATCGTAGCCATG
>JAZRNP010000190.1:0-21857 GCA_045648225.1 Victivallaceae bacterium
GCTTGGCCTCCGACTTACAGGATATCCGGGATATCATGTCTCTTTCGCTCAGTCAGCAGCGGATGCTCCGCAAGGTCTGGAATATGACCCAGAGTCATCCCGACGGCGTGATGCTCAAGGAGCTTGCAGAAAAACTTTCGCTCTCCAGCAGCGCAGTTTCGGTGATGGTCGATGCCATGGTCCGGCGGGATGTGCTGGAACGGACAGTCGCGGAAGACGATCGCAGAAAGGTGATGATCCGGATTTCTGCACACGGTTTGGAGTTCTATAACGCCTACGAACAGTTTTTTCAGGAAATATGCAAGAATTTTGCCGCGACTCAGAATCCGCAGGAGCTGCAGAGTTTTATGAAAGTGCTTAAAGATCTTAACAGTTTTTTGTGTAATCAAAATAAGGAGATGTAAATTTATGAAAAAAATGCTGTTTGTTGTTGTCGCATCATCTGTTGCGGCATTTTCTCTTGCCGGGGCCGCCAATCAGCGACCGCCGGAAGTGGTTTCCGCAAGCAAAGTGAAAATGGTCGATTCGGTGATCCGCAAACGTTATGTCGGTACATTGACCGCCGCATTGGATATCAGTCTGATGCCCCGTATTTCCGGTGTTATTGAGAAAAAATTGTTTGAAAACGGTGATCTGGTCAAAAAAGGTCAGCTGCTGTTCAAATTGGAAGATACCACCTACCGGGCCGCTCTGGATTCCGCCCGGGCCAAGGTCGCCCAGTGCGAAGCTGAATTCAAATTTGCCACCGCCAATTTGAAGCGTATTACCACTTTGAGAAAACAGAATGCTGTTTCTGAAAGTTCTTACGACGAAGCCGTCCGGTTGGAAGGTACCAGCAAGGCCGCTCTCGCCTCCGCCCGTGCCGCACTGGTCGATGCAGAAAATAATTTGAGCTATACCAAGATCGTTTCCCCGATTGACGGACGGGTCGGTGATGCAGTTCTGTCCGACTTCAACTATGTGACTCCTGCCACCGGAAGTCTGGTCACGGTGGTTTCGGTTGAACCGTTCTATCTGGATTTTTCCATCAGTTCCAGAGACTTTTACAGATATTTCGGTTCTCTGGAAAATATCCGCAAAAAAGCTGAAATCACCTTCGATTTGGCTGATGGAACCAAGTACAGCGATAAAGCTTATTACATTCTGCTGCCGGATAACCGGGTCGATAAAGATACCGACACCGTTAAGATCCGGGGATATTTCCGCAACCCGGAACTCAAATTGATGCCCGGCAGTCTGGTTTCCGCATATATCAGCAGCAATGAAGGCAAGACTGCGGCGGTTCCTCCGGCTGCCGTGCTCAGCGACGGCAAGGATGTTTATGTGCTGGTTCTGGATAAAAACAATGTGGTCAGCCGCCGTACCGTGGTTCCCGGCGAACTCAACAACGGTATGCAGTTGATCTCTTCCGGTTTGGCCGAGGGCGAAGTGATCATCGTTGACGGTACTCACAAAGCCCGCCCCGGAGCTAAAGTCACCCCGGTTTTTACGGAGAAAAAGTAAATGTTTTCCCAGATATTTATTGAACGTCCAAAATTGGCGATCGTGGTATCGATCGTTACCGTTATTGCCGGTTTGCTGTGTGTATTCAACGCTCCGATTGCCGAATATCCGGAAATTGCTCCTCCGACCATCATGGTCTGGGCCAATTATACCGGTGCCGGTGCGCAGGAGGTTGCCAATACTGTTGCTACCGTTGTCGAAGAACAGATGAACGGTCTGGAAGATCTGCTTTACTTCTCCAGTTCCTGCAGTGACAACGGTATGTATCTTCTGGAAATCACCTTTGAACCCGGAACTGATACCGATATTGCGCTGGTCAACGTGCAAAATGCAGTGAAGCGGGCGGAACCGCTGCTGCCGCAAACGGTAAGGGATAACGGTGTCCGTCAGTTCAAGCGTTCCGGAGATATTCTGTCGCTTTACAACTTCACCACTGACGGAAGTAAACTGTCTCTTACTGAGTTGTCCAACTTTATCCGTACCAACGTCCGTGACCCTCTGACCCGTATCAATGGTGTCAGTGAAGTCAGTATCATGGGTGAACGTAACTACAGTATGCGTATCTGGTTGGATACCGCTCACATGGCTTCTCTCGGAATCAAGACCTCCGATGTTCAGGCTGCGGTGCGTTCGCAGAATGTTCAGGCGGCTGCCGGTACGATCGGTGCTGAGGGAGCCAACGATGTTCTGCAGTTGAAGCTCAATGCTCTCGGCCGTCTGGATACCGTTGAACAGTTTTCCAACATCATTATCCGCAGCAAAGAAAATGGCAGCCAGATCAAACTCGGCGATATCGCCCGGATCGAACTCGGTGCCGAAAGCTATTCCAATGGCGGCCGTTTCAACGGTAAAGACGCTATCTCTCTGATGATCTACCGCAACACCGATGCCAATGCTATCGACGTGGTCGATCGCTGTAATGCACTGCTTGAAAATATCAAGGAAACCCAGTTCCCCGAAGGTGTCGATTACAGCATCGGTTATGACCCCACCCGTTACATCCGTGTGACGATGGCGGAAATTTTTGAAACTCTGATAATGACCCTGATTCTGGTGGTTGTCATTACCTGGCTCTTTTTGCAGGATTGGCGGGCAACGTTGATCCCGGTGCTGGCGATCCCGGTGAGCTTGATCGGTACATTCATCTTTTTGATCCCGCTGGGTTTCTCCATCAACTTGCTGACAAAGTTCGGTCTTATTCTGGTCATCGGTTCGCTGGTGGACGATGCCATCGTGGTGACTGAAAACTGTATCCGGCTCATTCAGGAAGAGAACCTCTCGCCCAAAGAAGCTGCCAGCAAAACCATGAAGCAGATCACCGGAGCGATCATCGCCACCACGCTGGTGACGGTTGCAGTTTATGTGCCGGTGGCGTTTTACGGCGGTATGGTCGGAACGATCTATATGCAGTTCGCCGTGACGATGTGTATTGCACTGTGTCTTTCCACCTTTAATGCCATGACCTTGAGCCCGGCTTTGTGCGGACTCATTTTGCGCAAACCCAGGGATAGCAAATTTTTCAAACCCTTCAATGTTGCTCTGGATTGGACCCGGCGCAAATATATGGGTATTTCCGGATTCATGGTGCGTTATACGGTTATTGCCATGCTGATTTTTGCAGCGGTGATCTACTTTAACGTGCATTATTTCAAAACGATCCCGACCTCATTTATTCCCCCGGAAGACAAGGGCGCTCTTATGGGTATGGTCGATCTGCCGCCCGGTGCTACGCTCAAGCGTACCACCGATGTCATGCAGAAAGCTGAAAATGCGATCAGAAATATTCCCGGTGTGGAAAATGTGATCGCCATTTCCGGATTCAGTTTCACCAGCGGTTCCGGTGAAAATGTCGGCAGTATCATCGTCACTTTGAATGACTGGGAAAAACGGCAGACCCCGGAAACTCAGATCGGAGTTATCCAGCAGAAAGTACAGATGGCGGTCGCCCAGATTCCGGAAGCGCGGATCATGTTCTTCCAGCCGCCGCCGATCATGGGGCTGGGTGTTACCGGTGGTGTGACCTTCGCACTTCAGGCAGTTCGCGGACAGAGTGCGCAGGAGCTCTTTGGCGCAATGAATATGCTGCTGATGGAACTTTACAAATTGCCGGAAACCAAGATCGCTTTCGGTAACTTTGAAGCGACCACTCCGCAGCTCTATCTGGATATCGACCGTGAAAAAGCTGAAGCTCTCGGCGTACCGGTCAGCCGGATCTTTGAATCGCTGCAGGGCAAAATCGCTTCCAGTTATATCAACGACTTCAACTTGATGGGTTATTCATTCAAGGTAAAAATGCAGGCTGAAGCCGGAGACCGTTCGGCGATCAATGAGATTGAGCAGATGATGATCCAGTCCAATAACGGCAAGATGGTTCCGTTGGCAAGTTTTGCCCAGATCAAACGTACCATCGGTCCCCGGTTGATCACCCGTTTCAATCAGCTGATGTCTGCAAAACTTACCGTTGAAGGTAAAACCGGTGTCACCAGCCATGCCATGATGCGGCATATTGAAAATATTGTCAATACCAAGCTGAAAGGTTATCAGATCAGCTGGACCGATCAGAGTTTCCAGGAACACGGTAACGAAGGCCGTTTGCTGCCGCTGCTGGTGCTGGCTCTGGTGTTCGGTTATCTCTTCCTCGTTGGTCAGTATGAAAGCTGGACGATGCCGATTTCCGTAGTGCTGTCCTTTGCCTTTGCCATGTTGGGCGGTTTCCTCGGTATGAAGTGGTTCGGACAGGATTTCAGTATCTACGCTCAGCTGGGTATTATCATGCTGATCGGTCTGGCCTGTAAAAATGCGATCCTGATGGTGGAATTGTCCAAGCAGGAGCGTGAAGAAGGAAAATCGGTTTACGAAGCAGCGCAGAATGGTTTCAGCAAACGTTACCGCTCGGTGCTGATGACGGCATGGTCATTTATTATCGGTGTGTTTCCGATGGTAGTTGCGGTGGGTGCCGGTGCCGGCAGCCGCCGGGCGATCGGTATCTCCACATTCTGGGGAATGCTGTTGTCAACGATTTTCGGTATTGTATTTATTCCGCCGCTGTACGCATTCTTCCAGAACTTGCGTGAACGGGTCATGGGTTACAATAAAAAGAAAGATTGAACCGTTGAACCGGATCAAAACAATTCTGTTCATTCTGATCCCGGCAGTCGCCGCTGCTGCGGCAATGGCCGGGACAGATGATACAAATGCGCTTTCGGTACTTCAAAAGGAGAATTCCGAACTCCGCAGCAAGCTGCAATCCCAGAGTCGGGAACTGGCTCAGATGCAGATGTGGCTGGCGGGGATCACTTCCGGAGAAGCGGAACTTGGCAAAGATGCCGAAACAGTAAAAATGCTGCGGCTGAAAAGCATCACTGAACAGGGAATGAATCTCGCTTTAAAAAGTGACAGCATCTCCAAGGAGTTCCGGAGCTTTTTGCAACAGCTCAACGTGGACGAAGCCACCCGTATTAATTATATCCTGAAACTGGACGAACTCGATGCCGCTGCCCGCAGTTTTACCGGAAGCGTTCGCAGTTCTGATGCCGCAGTTCTGGATATGCGGGTGATTTCCGTCAATACCAAACTGAATGTAGCCGTGGTTTCCGGCGGCATGAATAGTGGAATATTCCCCGGGATGATGCTGTATCCGGTCAATTTCCGCAACAGCAGTTTGCAATTCCGGGTAGTGAGCGTCCGTCCGGGAGCTTGTGCGGTCGATCTCAAAAATGGAAGCTGGGGCGAAGTTGTTCCGGGAATGGCTTTGACTCCGTTCCGGAAAAAATGATCGCGGCGGCGGCTCGCGGGCAATCTTGGCGGCAAATCTTCGGACACCGCCTCGGTCGAGGACATAAGTCCACTCCCTCGGAGTTGCCTTGATTTACCACCAACCTTGCCGCACGATCCATCCGCCGCATGGCGCGGCGGCTCGCGGGCAATCTGGTTTTTACTGACGCATGGCTGATTTTAACGCTATCGCCAGAATCTGGATGGTCCATTCCACATCAGCATCTGCCCGGTGGGCCTGCATGGAATCATCTGAATCCAACTGAAATATGGCCCGCAAACTTTGAAGTTTATAAGAGGGCAGATGGGGATGGGTGGTTTTGATCAGCCGTAAAGTGTCCAGCGTTTTCCCTTTCCATAACGGCAGTCCGGTACGGCTCAAACTCTCTTGAAGAAATCCCAGATCAAACCGGGCATTGTGGGCGACCAGAGTTGAATTTTTGGCAAATTCCAGAAAATCTCTTCCCGCCCGCGCAAATACCGGTGCCGAAGATACCATCTCATCACTGATGTGATGCACTGCCACCACTCCGGCGGGGATCGGACGGCCAGGATTGATAAAACTTGCCCAGCGGGATAGGGTTCCGTCCCGGTCGATTCTCACTGCGGCAATCTGCACAATACGGTCATTGACCGGGCTCATGCCGGTTGTTTCCACATCGAATACGGTAAACGGTCCCAATTCAAACCATTCCATAACCACACCTCGGGAGTTTGAGATCAATCAGCGTAACCGTCAGGATTGGCCAGCTGCCACTTCCATGCTGATTCGATGATTGCAGAAACATTTTCAAATTCCGGCTTCCACCCCAGCTCTTTTTTGGCACGGTCGCTGCCGGCTATAAGCCGGGGCGGGTCACCGGCACGCCGGGGAACGACTTCAAGATTGACCTTTTTGCCGGTCACCTCTTCGACGGCACGAACGATTTCAAATACTGACAGCCCGTTGCCGGTTCCAAGGTTGTAGTGGCCGCTCTGCGGAGCATAGAGAGCTTTTTCATGCGCCTGTGCCAGGTCGAGAATATGAATGTAATCTCTGATGCAGCTGCCATCCGGGGTGTCGTAGTCATCCCCAAAGAGCATGAATTTATCCCGTTTGCCCCGGATCGTCTGCAGAATCAGCGGGATAAGATGGGATTCCGGGCGATGGTCTTCACCGTGAAGTTCGGTGGCTCCGGCGGCATTGAAGTAGCGCAATGCCGCATATTTCAGGCCGTGGATGGTGCTGTACCATTGCAGGATTTTTTCAAAGCAGAGTTTGGATTCTCCGTAGGGATTGATCGGTTTTTGGGGACTGTCTTCAGTGATGGGCATCGTTTCCGGGATCCCGAATGTCGCCGCAGTGGAGGAGAAGACAAATGCCTGCACTCCGCTGGCGACTGCCGCATCGGCCAGATTCATTGCGTTGGCAAGATTATTGCGGAAATATTTGGAGGGATCTTTCATCGATTCACCGACCAGAGAAAAGGCGGCAAAATGCATGATGGCATCGAATTTCTCTTTTTTGCAGAAGTCGATAAGTTCGTCTCTTTCCGCAAGATCCCCTTTTACAAAGTGCGCCCGGGGATCGACTGCGGAACGGTGTCCGGTGAAAAGTGCATCCAGTACTGTGACTTCATAATCCCGATCAAGCAGATATTCGGTACATCCGCTGCCAATATAACCGGCTCCGCCGGCAACAAGAATTTTTTTCATAATACCTGACAGAATTTATTAAAAAGGAATATCTTCCTGAGTTACAGAAACATTGCGGGCATTGTCCGGGACTGCCGGAGCGGAGGATTCTTCAAAACTGCGCCATTCACCATTTTTTCCATCATCCCGGGTGAGCAGCGAAATCTTGCGTTCCAGATTATCCAGTTTATTCCGGCAGAGTCCGGCAAGCTTCTGGCCGCGTTCAAAGCCGCTCATAAGTTCATCGAGAGAGAGTTTTCCGGTTTCCATTTTTACGACCAGTGCCTCAAGTTCGGCGAGGGCGTTTTCAAAACTGATCCCGTCTAAAGAATTTTCCTGCATAATATTCTCCATGGTTACTCTTAAAATATACATCGTACACCATGATTTTACAAATCAGAGCAAAACTCTTATGCAAAAAAATCGGATTCAGGCAAATCAAAACAGCTCAGATCCTCTTCGCTGCCATAAAAAAACGTTTTATGCGTAAATTTATCTGAAAAATCTGCTTTTTTTGCATAAAGGTACTTGAAAGGCAGATAAAAAAGTTTATATTATAAGTGAGATTCATTATCATTTATAAACGGAGGCCGATATGAAACGTTCTATTCAGCGTGATGCAATCCTGGACGAATTGCGTTCCATGACCAGCCATCCCACCGCAGAAGAGTTGTACAACCGTCTGCGGATCAATATGCCCAATTTGAGTATCGCAACCGTCTATCGCAATTTGGAGCAATTTTCCCGGGCCGGTCTGGTACTCAAACTTGATTGCGGCGGCGAGTTGAAACGTTTTGATGGAAATGTCAATATCCATCCGCATCTGCGGTGCAGTACCTGCGGAGCGGTTTCGGATATGGAAAATCATAAATTGGACAAACTGCAGAATGAGTTGATCAAGCTGCTCCCCGAATTGGAATGCCGGAGATTGAATCTGGAATTCTGCGGAGTTTGTCCGGATTGTCAGATCAATAATCAAAAGGAGATGTAAATATGAAAGTCTATGATATTTACCGTTGCAGTCATTGCAAATTGCAGGTGATGGTTTCCGCCGCGGCCGGAGATAAAACGCCGGTTCCGCAGTGCTGCGGAGAGGTGATGATGCTGCAAGTCCCAAATACGGTGGATGCTGCAAAAGAAAAGCACGTCCCGGTGATCGAAGCCGATGGCAACGGAACTCTGGTCAAAGTCGGCAGCGTCGCTCATCCGGCAACTGTTGAGCACTTTATCGAATGGATCGAACTTATTGCCGGTGACCATGTCTGCCGGGTTCAGCTGAATCCCGAACAGGCTCCGGAAGCCCGCTTCAATGTGCCTTATTCACCTGAGCTCAAGGCCCGCATCAGCTGTAATTTGCACGGCGTCTGGATGGATCGCTGAGCGGAACAGCGTGGGGAGTGTATTATGAAAAGTTTTTATAATGCTGAAAAGGTTTCGGATCGGGTCTACTGGGTCGGAGCGGTGGACTGGCACGTCCGGGATTTCCATGGTTACAAAACCCAGCGGGGAACGACTTACAATGCGTTTCTGATCATTGACGAAAAAATCACTTTGATCGATACGGTCAAAAAGGGATTTACTTCTGAAATGCTGGAACGTATCTCTTCCATCGTGCCTCTGGAAAAGATCGATTACATTGTTTCCAACCATTCCGAGCCGGATCACTCCGGAGGTTTGCCGGAGGCAATTGCAAAAATCAATCCGGAAAAGGTGTTCGCCTCCAGTTTCGGAGCGAAAACCCTCGCTGCCTACTATGGCATTGAAGCCGAAGTTGTGCCGGATGGTTCTTCCATCGATCTTGGCAAAGGAAAACTCACCTTCGTTGAGACCCGGATGCTGCACTGGCCGGACAGCATGGTGAGCTTTTACGATGCTGACGGCGTGCTGTTTTCGCAGGATGCCTTTGGAATGCACCTCGCCGGGAGCAAGCTCTGGGCAGATGAGTATTCTCCGGAAATTCTTGATTATGAAGCACGCAAATATTTTTGCAACATCATCAATGTCCAGAGCGGCAAAGTTCTCGCTCTGCTGGAGAATCTGCCCAAACTCAATCTGGATATCAAAGCTGTTCTGCCGGATCACGGTCCGCTGATCCGCAAGGATTTTGACAAGGTGCTGGAACTCTATTACGAATTGGCAACTCAGCCGCCCAAAGCCCGGGCGGTGGTGATTTATGCCACGATGTGGCAGGCTACAGAGATGCTGGCCCGGGCTTTCGCCGATGGCGTCCGGGCGCAGGGAATGGAGGTCAAAGTTCTGGATCTTGCTGTTTCCGACCGCAGTGAAGTGATGACTGAAGTGGCAAATTCAGGATTGGTCGCATTCGGTGCCCCGACGATGAATAACAATGTTTTCCCGGCTATGATGGATGTTCTTACTTATGTCCGGGGCTTGAAACCTTTGAATAAAACCGGTTTCGCTTTTGGTTCCTGCGGTTGGAGCGGGGAGGGGGCAAAACAGATCGCTGAACAGTTGACTCTGATGAAAATGGAGCAGCCGCTGCCCTTTATTCAAGTCAAGTACCGCCCGACTGATGCGGAAATGAAAGCCGCTTTTGATGCCGGATATACTCTTGCTCAGCAAGTTGCTGATAAAGCTGATGGTGCAAAATAAAAAATCGATCCGTAAAAACAATATAACTTAATTTCAAAAAAGGAGAAAAGATTATGGAAAAGTACATTTGTGATATTTGCGGTTATGTCTATGACCCGGCCAAAGGTGATCCCGATAACGGCATCGCTCCCGGAACTGCCTTTGAAGACATCCCCGCTGACTGGGTCTGCCCGGAGTGCGGTGCTCCGAAAGACAGCTTCAGCAAGGAGTAAGCTGAAAACTTCTGCATCACGTTTGTGATAAAAAAAACACGCCCTCTTCAACGGTGTTTGCACCATTTGAAGCAGGGCGTTTTTCTATCTGAATTTCGCTGCTTTACGGATTTGATTTGTCTGAACCGGCTTTTTTCAATGCCGAAATCCGGTCGCGCAGATCGGCGGCCCGTTCAAACTCCAACGTTTCTGCGGCGGCGAACATATCCCGGGTGAGTTCGTCGATCAGAGCAGCCTGTTCTGCCGGCGGCAGCGCATCAAGATTAAATCCGTTTTTGCCGTCATCCGAAAGCATGTCGCAACCGAAATCCGGCATTTCCACTTTGCCTTTTTTGCGTGGTTTGGAGCCGATGATCTCTCCGATGGTCTGGCGTTTCTCTTTTACGATGGTACGGGGGATGATATTGTGCTGCCGGTTGTATTCCTCCTGGATCCGTCGTCTCCGGGCGGTCTGGTCGATCAACTCTTTCATGCCGGGAGAAACGGTATCTCCATACAGAATGACCCGTCCGGCACTGTTTCTCGCTGCCCGTCCGGCAGTCTGGATCAGTGCCCGGGCTGAACGCAGAAATCCTACCTTATCCGCATCGAGGATCGCCACCAGTGCCACTTCCGGCAGGTCGATGCCTTCCCGGAGCAGATTTATTCCGATCAGGCAGTCGAAATCGCCATCCCGCAGTTTGTTGAGAATACGTACCCGCTCGATGGCATCGAGTTCGCTGTGCAGATAACTGGCCCGGATGCCGATTTCAGAAAGATAATCGGCGAGGCGTTCGGCATTTTTCTTGGTCAGAGTGGTAACGAGGGCACGTTCACCTTTGGCAGAACACTCCCGGATCTCCGCAATGACATCATCCAGTTCGTTTTCAAGCGGGCGGACTTCGACTTCGGGATCGAGCAGTCCGGTGGGGCGGACGATAAGTTCGACCGGTTTGCCGCCTTTTTCCAGTTCATAGTCGCCGGGGGTGGCGGAAACAAATATGGTCTGACCGGTCAATGCCGAGAATTCCTCAAACATCAGCGGACGGTTTTCCAGAGCAGAGGGCAGCCGGAATCCGTGGTCGATCAAGGTCATTTTCCGCTGACGGTCGGCTTTATACATTGCCTGCAGCTGAGGCAATGTGACATGGGATTCATCGATGATGGTAAGAAAATCATCCTGAAAAAAGTCGAAAAGGCAGTAGGGACGCATTCCGGGAGCACGCCGGGACAAGTGCATGGAATAATTTTCAATGCCGCTGCAATATCCCAATTCCCGCATCATTTCGAGGTCGTAATTCACCCGCTGATTGAGCCGCTGGGCCTCCACCAGCAGGTTTTGGGATTCGAACCAGGCGCAGCGTTCATTCATCTCCTGCAGAATGGCAGCTGAAGCACTTACGATGCGCTCCGGCGGCATGACAAAGTGTTTGCAGGGGAAGAGGGTGCCATTGGGGAGAACGGCTTTCAATTTTCCCGTGAGCGCATCCCGGCGTTCCATGCGTTCGATGCCGTCTCCGAAAAAACTTATCCGTACAAAGTCATCCCGCTGCGGTTCAAAGACGTCAACCACATCGCCCCGTACCCGGAATTCGCCTTTGCCGGGAGCGGTGTCGTTGCGATTGTATTGGATGGCGACCAGACGGCGGAGCAGTTCATCCCGGTTGAGGGTGTCGCCGGAATCCAGCCGCACGCACATTTCAGTGTATTCTTCCGGGGCACCGAGGCTGTAGATACAGGAAACGCTGGCGACGATGATCACGTCACGGCGTTCGGTCAGACTTGCGGTGGCGGAAAGGCGTAGTTTTTCAATATCCTCGTTGATGGAGGCATCTTTGGCGATATAGGTATCAGTCTGCGGGATGTAGGATTCCGGCAGATAGTAGTCGTAGTAGCTGATGAAATATTCAACCGCATTTTCCGGGAAAAAGGTTTTGAATTCGCTGTAAAGCTGGGCGGCAAGGGTCTTGTTGTGGCTCAGCACCAGCACCGGGCGGTTTTCTTTGGCAATGGCTCCGGCAAGCGTAAAAGTCTTACCGGAACCGGTAACTCCCTGCAAAGTTTGAAATTTCTGACCGGACGCCAGATTTCTCTGCAATTGGGCGATCGCCTCCGGCTGGTCGCCGGAGGGTTGGTAAGGAGCGTGCAGTTTGAATATTCCCATTGCAGGGTGCTCCCTGAAATTTTTTCAGAACCGGAAATCCCGGGAACCGCTGCGGATCGCTTCGAGATTTTCAGCGGCGATACGGCGGACTTTGTCGTTGGGAACCCGCTTCAGTTCTTCGGCAATGACCTTCATGCCGATGGCCCGGGTTTCCGGAGAAGCGTAGTCCTCCAGATATTCCATCAGGGTCATCAGGGCATTGGGCTGACAACAGTTGGCGATCTGGCCGGTTTTGACCAGCGACATGAAACGGTCTCCGGTGCGGCCTTCACGGTAGCAGGCGGTGCAGAAACTGGGAACGTGATCCTGTTCGAGCAGCCAGCGGACGACCTCATCGAGCGTGCGGGTATCGCTGACATCGAACTGGGCGGTTTCGTCGTGGCGTTCCTCAGTGGTGTAGCCGCCGACACTGGTGCGGGAACCGCCGGAGATCTGGGAAACGCCGACCTTGAGCACTCTGGCCCGGGCGGCGGCACTTTCGCGGGTGGAAACGATTATTCCGGTGTAGGGAACTGCGATCCGCAGAACAGCGACGATCTTTTCAAACATCTCATCGGAGATGGCATCTTTGAAGTCTTCGGTATCAATGTCATCCGCCGGACGGATCCGGGGGACGCTGATGGTGTGGGGGCCGACTCCCTTGAATGCTTCAAGGTGTTCGGCGTGCATCAGCTGACCGACAAAGTCATAGCGGCAGGTTGTCAAACCGTAGAGAACACCGCAGCCGACATCATCGATACCGCCATCCATGGCACGATCCATGGCTTCGGTGTGATAGGCGTAATCGTGTTTGGGTCCGGTGGGATGGAGATATTCGTAATTCTTTTTGTGGTAGGTTTCCTGGAAAAGGATATAAGTACCGATTCCGGCATCTTTGAGGCGGCGGTAGTTGTCAACGGTGGTGGCGGCAATATTGACATTGACCCGGCGGATTGCACCGTTTTTGTGCTTGATGGAATAGATGGTATCGATGCTTTCGAGGATGTATTCAAGAGGATTGATTATCGGGTGTTCTCCGGCTTCGATAGCGAGGCGTTTGTGTCCCATATCCTGCAGGGCAATGACTTCATCGCGGATTTCAGCTTGAGAGAGCTTTTTGCGGGCGATGGTTTTATTCTGGCCGTGATAGGGACAGTAGATGCAGCCGTTGACGCAGTAGTTGGACAGATACAAGGGAGCGAACATCACGATCCGGTTGCCGTAGAAACGCTGTTTGATTTTTCCGGCAAGTTCAAGGATCTCAGCATTGAATTCCGGGATCTGGCAGTCAAGCAAAAGGAGGGCTTCGCGGTGATTGAGACCTTTGCACTCTTCGGCTTTGGCGAGGATATCGGCGATCATTCCCCGGTCGTTACAGTGTTCGGCGGCAAATTGAAGTGTCGCATTGATTTCCGCATCGTTGATAAAATCTTCGGCGTGCGGCGACATGATATCGTACATAATCCAACCTCTCAAATAAACAGATTCAGAGTCCCGGCGGAGTTGCAGAAAAACACCTGAATCTCCGGATCGGCAACAACCTATAATATACACTTTAAATGAGCCGTTTTCAAGCGAAAGAAGTTGCTTTTTGCGACGGCTTTTGAAAAGAATGGAAATTGGATCTTGGAGTGGGAGGTTTGGGGAAATTTTGAGAGGTTTGGGGATGAGTGAGATGGTATACCGTCTCCCCTTTCAGAAAAACAACGTGGCTGGCAATGGGGTACTGAATATGCGGCAGCATAACCGCCGTCAGGCGGAACTATCACTACCTCTCGCCGGTCTGGAGTTCAGTTCGACAGATCGGTACCGCTCCAACCAACGCCTGATTACGGAGCGATATCGCACCGTGTAAACAAAAAAAGAAAGCAGGTATACTGCTCAGCGGCAACACGACGTACAATAAGCCCGAAGATGGACCCAAACATAAAATTGTTCCGAGACAAACCTGCTTTCTGGTGCATAACATACAATGTTTGCACCTGAAAATCAAGGGTGGAACGCAAAAAAAATGCGGAAATTGTACGTTTTCAGACTCCGCTGCCGTCAAAATCGGGGATGAATTCTCTGGACGCGGAACTTTCGTCCTGAACATATCCGTCTTCGATGCCGGATTCAAAGAGGGCATTTTCAACGATTTTGTACTCTTCGTCGGAGACTTGACGGTTGAGTTCCGGGTATTTTTCTTCGGAAACGATCCCGCAGGGGATGTACTGGCGCATCAGACCGAACAGCACTTCGCCTGGTTTGAATCTGGAGCTGACATATTCGATTATTTTCAGAGAGTTTTCGATCTCTCCGGGCAGGATCAAATGCCGGATGATCACTCCGCGTTTGAGCATCCCATCGTGGTCAAACTGGAAATTTCCAACTTGCCGGTACATCTCATCAATGGCGGCGCAGGCAGTTTCAAAATAGTTGCCGGCATCGCTGCACCTGGCGGCGAGGCGGTTGTCGGAATACTTCAGATCCGGCAGATAGATATCGATTTTGCCGTCAAGTTTTTTCAGTTGATCGACCGATTCATACCCGTTGGAATTCCAGACCACCGGCACCGGCAGGGCAGGGGAGAGTGATTCAAGAATGGAGTCAAGATAGTGCGTCGGGGTTACCAGATTGATATTGTGCGCACCTTTGGCGATCAATTCCTGATAAATTTCCCGCAGCCGTTCGACGGTGATCAGTTTGCCGTTTCCTCCGGTACTGATATCGTGATTCTGACAGAATACGCATCTTAAATTGCATCCGGAAAAGAACACCGTCCCCGAACCTCTTTCGCCGCTGATGACCGGTTCTTCCCAGAAATGCAATCCGGCCCGGGCAATTTTCAATTGGGCGGGCATCCGGCAGAATCCGGTTTGTTTCTGCCGGTCGATCCGGCAGTGACGGGGGCAGAGATCACAGGAATTCATTTCAGCACCAACAGATCGACTTTGCAGCTTTTTATCGGGGATTCGAGTTTGATCATAAAGGTGAAAATTTCTCCGGGAAGAGCCATGTCTGCCGGATAAAGACCGTTGCAGAAAGATTGGAAATAACGGATTTTTTCATCACTGACGGTGGTAAGTTCGACTGCGAATCCGAGATCGGCTTGGATTTTTTCTTCAATTCTGGCGGTTATGGACAGATATCCTCCGGTGGTTACCGTACCGCGCATTTGCACCTGCGGCAAGGAGGAGGGGATCGGCATTCCGTAACGGAGAAATTCTTCTTTGGTCACGATTCGGGGTGTGTGTGTCGAGGCGATCGGGGGCGTGCCCGGAGTACGCTTGTAAAGCTGCAACAGCCGTTCGTCCAGATACTCCTGATGGAGCAGTGTCCAGCCGGGACGTTGGAGCAGTTTCCGGCGCAGGATACTTTCCGGATTCGGATTGAAACTTTCAATAAAAACATACTCCTGCGGCGGTTCAATCGTATCCTCATTGCCCCGGTAGATGAATACATCGTTCCGATTGACCAGATGAGAAGCGATTCTCGGACTTGCAGTTACTTTTACTTCAGGAGGAAGCTTTTTGAAGAATTCCCGGAGAACTCCGTCGGCATAACTCCAATCCGGCAGTCTTCGATCTGAGGCCGGAAAACCGGGGATCTGGGTGAAACACCAGCAGCTGCACAGTGACGCCGCCAGCATCGCTGCCAATGCGGCATTGCAATATTTCCGGGTGCGCAGATCACGGCGGATGGCCAATAATCCTTCCGCTGCGGCGATAATCAGAACGATATAAGGTACGATCTGGTAGTGCCGCAAAATATTCTGGGAATCAAAACGGCAATCCAGAGATACCATGGCCAGATCTGGCAGCATGGGCAGCAGCAGCAGCGGACGTTTCCAGACCGTCCAGATAAATGGCAGCAGCAGAGAACCCCAGTATATCCAGTTTTCCGGTTTGAACAACGTTCCGAAAAACAGTCCCGGTTTGCAAAATGGCGAGAGGGCGATTTCCCGGATGGAATTGCCCAGATGCGGGAAAAATACAGTGTGTTCATAATTGCCGCCGCCTTTCAGATGAGGCATCAGAAATCCCAGCAGAAAGACCAGCGTGAATATGGAGATCAACAGCAGAATTATGCCATCGCGTTTGCGTTTCTGCAGCAGCAGTACGATCCCGTAACCGGCCCACATGAAACCGATGGTCTCCCGCAAGCCGAGAGTGAATATCACCAGTATCGCCGCCGGGATGATCTTTTTACGATCATAAAAATACCACGCTCCAAAAACGGCGGGTACCAGCAGAAAGACTTCATGAAATCCGTCAAGCAGCGGCAGTAATAAATTAACTGTCAGAGGCAATGCGATAAACCATAATGCCGCAATGATCCCGCTTTGCGGAGAAAATTTCCAGCGTCGCAGAACTGCATATACGATAATTCCGCCGGATGCGATACACAATGCTCCGCTCAGCAGAAATAACTCCACACTGCGCAGCATTACGATCGGGAGCAATACGGCCAGTGATATGCAGAAACGTGAATATAAATAGCAGCTTTCCCCCAGATTCAAATAGAAAAATCTGCCGTCCAGCGTGTTGGCCAATGCTTCGTAAAAGTGTCCCCAGTCCAGCCATTGCATCGCCATTTTGTTTAAAGAATCGCACTGCATATACCAGCCGCCAAATGCCGCAGCAAGGCACAGTACTGCAACGATCCACCCCCCACGGCGGCGGTCGGATTTGAATTCAATCTTTCCGTGGTATATCACCATGCCGCAATGCAGTGCCCCACAGAATATTATCCACAACAATCCGGCAAAACCCGGACCGGTGAAATATCCCGGCAGCCATCCGGCCAGCGGAAGCAATGAGAATAAATAACAGCGTAAACCGCTGTTTCCCGGATTTTTTCCGGTTATCAACTGCCATGAAATCAAACTCCACAGCGTAGTCAGGAGAATTCCGATAAAAACGATTCCCCCCGAAATGTCATACGGGAAAACCAGCTTGTAGCGCATATCCACCATGTGCAGTGCCGCCAGACGGACCATTCCGGCTGAGCCCAGCAATACCGAGAGGCTGATCGCTGCGATTTGACCGGCTTTTGCTCTCATTTCAAAATTCCGCCGATTGCTGCAATTACAAAAGAACTTCCGGAAAGCAGCGCAGCAGCAGCTGCTGCAACCGCAAATTTACGGTTGCGGGCGGCAAGCCGGAACCAATCCCGTAGAGCGTGAGGTTTGCCGGATACCCAGATCGCGGCAAATCCGAAAAGCCATGCCATTACTGTAAGCACCATCGCCAGAGGCAGCTTTTCATCGTATGAGTAATGTATCAGATCGTAAGCCAGAATGATGACTGCTCCGGCTCCGGCCCGGGCCGTATAGTAGTCGATGTAAAAATAGCACAATACCGGAATGATCAATGCCAGACTCCACAGCACAATCGGCTCCTGCAGGATTCCGGGAGCCACGATTTGGGCATGGGGAACGCACGCTGCCAAAGCCGGCAGAGCCAGGAGTAATCCGGCAGTACGGTTGCGCACAGCTTTTTCAAGTTTTTCGATATTATCCGGTGCGGCAAAGTAAAACGCAGCTCCAAGTATGCCGAAAAGGATCGTTCCGATGGACATTTCCAGAAAAAACCGATACCAGTACATGATTTAAATTCTTTCCTGTTGGATATTCAAATAGAATCTTTCCGCATTGGCGGTCGTTTGTGCTCCAAGTTCCGCCAGCGTAAGATTCCGTTCAGCCGCCAGTGACTGCGCCGCCAGCGGCAGCAAACCCGGCGTGTTGGCTTTGCCCCGGAAAGGCACCGGTGCCAGATAGGGCGAATCGGTTTCCAGAAGCAAACGGTCAAGCGGAACTCTTTTGAGCATATTGCGGACATTGTCGGCCCGTTTGAATGTTATCATCCCGGTAACACCGATCATCGCTCCCAGATCCAGAAAATCGGCGATCCTGTTTTCCGGTATCGTGCAGCAGTGAATAACAAAACGCCCTTTGGCTGCCGCAAAATCCCGGAGTCTGGCCAGCGCATCGTCAATGGCATTGAAGGAGTCATCTTTGTCCCGGATGTGAAGCATTGCCGGTAAATCCAGTGCCAGTGCCAATGACAGAAATTTTTCAAATACAATTTTCTGTTCGGCAACAGGAGATTCTTCGTAATAGTAATCCAGCCCGATCTCTCCGACGGCAACCAGTTTGGGATCGGCTTTGAATATGGAGAAATCTTCCATGCTTTTCAAATATTCCGATGCCTGATGCGGGTGGACTCCGCAGGAATAGTAACAGCGGTCATGCGTTGCGGCATACTCCCGGGCAAATTCAGAGGATTTGAAATCTCCTCCGGCAGCGAGCATGGACAATTCAAATTCCTCCGGCGGCACAGTCAGCACTTCGGCACTCTTGGCCAGATGGCGGGTGGTTTCCAAGTCAAATTCCGCAATTCCGTTTTCCGCATTTTCCGGTAAATGGAAATGGGTGTCAAACAACTTTATCATCAATGCTTTTCTCCGGGTTAACTGCGTCCGGCAAGCAAACGCCATGCTCCGGCAGCAATAAAGGCTATCGTCGGTGCCAATCCGGCAAATACCGGGTTGATCGCTCCGGATTTACCCAGCATCAGGAAAAACTGGGCAACCACGATGTAGACAACGATCATGATGATTGCAGAAATAATTGCCAGCATACTGCCGGTACGTTCATTTTTGGCTGCCAGCGGAATCCCGAGAAATACGGCAAGGAAACTCGCCCACGGAAAGGCCAGACGATAGAAAAATACGGTCTGGTAGATGCGGCGGGCCCGTTCCGGCATCTCTTTGTTGCGCCGGAGGATTTTCCAGATCACGGCGGTTGAAAGATCATCTTTTTCTTTGATCGAATTGGCAATATCTTCCGGATTTTCCGGGATGTATGCCTCATCAAAGATCAAATTATCAAATTTGATCTCTCCGTGCATCGCCGTTGTGCCGCTGCTTGCTTTGAAGCGGGTCTCATCATTGTTGTCGTAACTGATGAATGAACCGTTGCGGAACTTCCATTTTTTCGACCGGTAGTCGTATGAGGCATCCTGAATGGTGAAATCAATTTTTCTGCCGTTGAGCAATTTAATGATCCGTTCTTTCCGGAGTTCCTGCGGCAGATCGGCCAAAGCTTCATAACGCTGGGATCCGAGGATCTGTTTCAAAATATTTTCACATTTGCCGCTTCCCCATTCGCCGGTGATAATGCTGAGTGTTTCCGGCGACCAGGTTGTTTTCATGGTCACATTTTTAAATTCAGTACCTCCGGCAAACATCTGGAACAGCCAGCGGCGTTTGCCGTCATCACTGCGAAAGGTCAACAGCGAATAGGAATAGCGGCGGCCATCGGCACTGGTATCATATATGCGTTCGGCCATGGCACTGGTTTGGGGGACCAACTCTTCGTTGAAGTAAATATTGACCATACTGACGATCAATCCGGCCAGAAGCAGTGAACTGCCGCAGCGGAAAAGTGATACGCCGGAGGCCCGCATTGCGGTGATTTCCAGATATTTTCCGAATGTCGCCATGGTCCACATACATCCGAGGAGCATGGATATCGGCAAAATAAAGCGGATATTCCCCGGTATCTTGCAGATCAGAAACAGTACAATATCACGCCAATTCGCTTTGGCATCAAAAAAATCGGAGATATCCCGGTAAATGTCATTCAAAACAAACAATACGATAAACAGCAGTAACAGGATCGTATATTTTATCAGGAATTCCCGGAATATATAACCATCGAGACGCCACAGGGGAAACCAGCGGCGTTTCAATTTTTCCGAATGATCGATGCCAGAATCGTGTTTCATAAATTACTGTTCAAACTTTCCTTGGTTTTCTTTGCCGTGCATGATCGCCCAGGTGAAAATCACAATCGCTGTAAATGCGGCGATCAGATAGGCATCCTGGAGATCCATACCGAAGCCGAGCGGACCGCCGTGGGCCGGCGAGATCCAAATGATGTAGCTGGTCACCACAAAGGTGATGAACATTCCGGGCAGTGCGGTTACGATAAACGGTTTGTTGCGGGAGGAGAGATAAACAGTGGCGGCGATAAAGGTGAATACCGCCATTACCTGATTGCTCCAGGCAAAGTAGTTCCACAGCATCTGGAAACTTTTGGCGTCAACATTGCTCCAGATGAGCAGTCCGATAACTGCTGCAATCAGCGGAACCATCAGAACGAGGCGGTTGACGATCGGTTTCTGATTGATTTTGAACATTTCTGCAATGCTCAAACGCAAACTGCGCATTGCGGTATCTCCGCTGGTGATCGCCAGAATAATCACGCTCAAGACCACCACCGTGGAGATATTGCTGCCGAGAAATTCGGATGTGATCCGGTGCAGTACGCTGGTCGCTCCTTTGCTCATCCATTCCGGTGCGCGGTTGTAGACCGCCATGGCACCGGCGGCCCAGACCATGGCGATGAACCCTTCGAGGACCATCATTCCGAAAAACACTCCGCGCGCCTGTTTTTCACTGGACATCGTACGGGCAACGATCGGAGCCTGCGTGGCATGAAAACCGGAAAGAATTCCGCAGGCAATGGTCACAAAGAGCATCGGAATGATCGGAGTTGCGAATTTGCCCTGCTGGAATCCGACACTTTCACTCAAAATTGCCGGATCGGCAAAGGCGGAAATTATCAATTTGACAAACAGTGCCCCCGTTCCCAGCAGCAGAAGTCCTCCGAAAATCGGATAGATCCGGCCGATGATTTTGTCGATCGGAAAGAGCGTGGCCGCAACATAATACACAAAGATCAATGCGGTACTGGCAATCAGAGCATATTTCCATTGGATGAGACCGGCGAGCAGCTGGGCCGGAGTGGTGATGAATACAGCCACGACCAGCAGCAGGGCAATGGTAAGGAATATTGAAAATACAATGTAAACCTTTTTGCCGGTGGTAAGTTTGATCAATCCGGTAAGATTCGCTCCGTTGTTGCGCAAAGACATCATCCCGGCGGCAAAATCGTGCACTGCTCCGGCAAGGATACAGCCGATCGGAATCAGCAGAAAGACCACATCTCCGAATTTGACCCCGATGATCACGCCGATCACCGGGCCGACTCCGGCGATATTGAGCAGTTGAATGAGTTTGTTTTTCCAATCCGGGAGCACCAGAAAGTCTAATCCGTCATAATTTTTTTCCGCAGGAACCTTGCGGTCATCCGGGGCAAATATTCTTTCGATGATCTTACCGTAAAGAAAATATCCGGTAAGCAGAATGAACAATCCGATCAGAAACAATTTCATTTCAACAACTCTCCCACTTTTATTTATGTTGTTAAATATAATATATCATCATTATTGGCCCGGTGCAAGGAAAAATTCAATAATCCCCATCCGGTTCAGCAACATTGGACAACAGTTCAAATATCAATCCCGGCGGGAAGCCTCTGCCGGCGAGATAACGGAACGCTTTTTCCCGTTTTTTGCGCAAATCGCTTTCCCGGGACAGCATTCGCCATTTGTAATCAAGTGCCCGCATCGCGGCTTCCCGTTCGGCGGATTCGGAAGATTCCTCCGGCAATTCCCGGTCGATGATCTCTTTGCCCAGTCCCCGTTTTATAAGTTTCTGTTTTATCAACCGGCTACCGGTGTTCCGCATCCGCAGCAAACTGGTGTAATCCTCTGCCAGCATGGCGTCGTCGATGTAACGGCGAGACCGGCAAACCTCGATGGTTTCCGTAATTTCTGCTGTCGGAAATCCGGCATCCCGCAGCTTTCTGGTCAATTCTGCTTCAGAAAGTGCACGCAAAGATAGCAGTTTGATCGCTTTTTCCAATGCAGAAAGAGACTGTTTGGGCATGGCTTGTTAAAGCTCCAGCAGTTTGCGAATAAGCTCTTCTTTGTGCAAAAGTCCCAGATCTCCGCAGGGCGCAAGTTGTTCACTGAAGCTGCTGATCGCATCCGGAGTGAAATTTTTTCCGCATATTGCCAGCGGCACCGGAGTCGTGGTGTGCTGACGCAGTTTAACCGGAACCGGAT
>JAZRNP010000191.1:0-4475 GCA_045648225.1 Victivallaceae bacterium
GGCCTCCGACTTGTGACCGATTCGGCTCCCATGCCCATGATGCGTTCGAGCATTTCAAAGGCGTGGACGCCGTACCAGACGATGGAACTTCCGGCGGGAGCGACGCCGACCGGGCCCCAGACCACCGCAGAAGTCGGATTGATATTTTTATCGATCATCTCAACCAGATCGATATCAAATCTCAAAGAAGATGCACAGAAAAAGCGGGTGTTGTATTTTTCGGCAATTTCGCAGATTTTCCGGGAATCTGTCATATTTCCGGCCAGCGGTTTGTCGATGAATATCGGTTTGCCCAAGGCGGCACATTTTTCAAAATATTCCAAATGGAATTCCGGATCGTTGATAGAGAGGATGATGGCGTCGCATCCTTCAATTGCCCAATCGAAATCAGTACCGACTTCCACGCCGATGCTTTCCAGATACGCCTGCCGTTTGTCCAGACCTTCAGCATTCTGGAACGGAGTTTCAAAACGCAGACAGCGGGTCGGAAGCAGTCCGTTGAGCAGAAATTCCGGTTTGGTTTCCGGATCGATCATAAATTTGGGAAAGGCGGTCGAATGGCTGGTGTCCAGGCCGATGATGGCAACTTTTATTTTTTCCATAATACAATCTTTCGGTTTGAAATCTTATCATTTTATCTAATATACCATCATCAGGGGGGAAATGCAATTGAAAATTATAGTACAAAAGAGTGGCTTTTCTGTTGAAATTATCTGTTCCGGATGGTATTTTAAGAAAAAGTTTCAACCAGGGAGAAGTGCACCATGAAAAAGTTTATATTATTGATAATTGCAATCAAAATCCTCTTGCCGCTGGACGCTCTGGCGTGGAAAGCTTTGGATTACGGCTACCCGGGCAATTGGGTGATCTGCGAAAAAAGTGTTGACAAAAATAAGGAAGTCGATCTTTTTTATGTTCTGCCGACGATCTTTTCCGATAAAAATCAGGCGTATATGTTGTGGAGCAACAATGCGAAAGTTCAGAAAACGGCACAGGTGATCGCAGCTCAAAACTGCGGGATATTTTCCGGATACAGCCGGGTGTTTGCTCCGTACTACCGGCAGGCTGAATTCCGTCTGGCACTGAAAGAGATCTCTCTGCCGGTTGCAAAGCAGACCTTTGTCCAGCATGGTATTTCTGATGTGAAAAATGCGTTCCGTTATTATCTCAAGCACTTGAATCAGGGCCGTCCCTTTATTCTGCTGGGATTCAGTCAGGGGGCGATGGTGCTGCTTGAGGTGATGAAAACGGAACTTGCTGATCCCAAAGTCAATGCCAAACTGGTGGCGGCATATCTGATCGGCTATCCCAGAATGCCGAAACGTTTTCCGGAATATCCCCATCTGCGCACCGCCCAAAGAGCCGATGATACCGGCGTGATAATCAGTTTCAACTCACAGGCTCCGGGTAAGGTGAAATCGGTTTTTACCGGCGGAGAATTTTATTGCATAAATCCCATCAACTGGCGCACCGACAGTGCCGTCGCCGAAAAAATTGAACATCAGGGTTCCCGCTTTTTTGACCGCAAAACCGGAAAGGCGACCGACCGGAAAAACTTTGTCAGCGCACAGGTCGATCCGTCAAGCGGAGCATTGATCGTGGTTCCTGCTGTGCCCGGTAAGTATGATTCCCGGGCGTTGGGGCAGGGGGTGTATCATATGTATGATATGAACTTTTTCTACCACGACCTTGCCGCCAACGGAAAACTCCGCATCGGAGCCTTCTGGAAATAATTTTCAGCGGTCACGCTTCAGCATCAGGGGAATTCCATCCGGGGAAATTCCTTTGCAGTTGGTCAGCAGATCATCTTTACCGCCGAGCTGGTTGATGATTCCAAAATCAGCTTGCGTCCAGTGTTTTTTATTGGGGCCGACAGCATCGGGGAGGAGCGTGAATGTGGAATCTTCGATTGAGATATTTTCAAACATATCCTTTTTGAATGGATAGACGATCAAACTTGCCTTGCTTGATACCGCTTCAATTTTACGGAAGGTGAGATTGCTCACCTTTTGTATTGCCGGGTCATCGATATCGGCACCCCAATTGGGAAGTACCAGCAGAGCCTGATCGGCATTGATTGAAATGTTTTCAAACAGGATATTGTCGATGGAGGTGCATCTGCCGCTGGTGTAGCTCGGGCAGATGCCGATGCCGGTGTTGGTATTGACCATTTTCAGATTTTTCAGGGTGCAGTTTTTGATCGTTCCGTTGCCGACCCCGATTCTCACTCCGCAGGCGGCGGAACTCAAAATGCAGTTGGAAACGGTAATGTCAGAACAAACTGCGGCTTTTTTCAGCGGACGCTGGTTCCCCCGGATGGCGATGGCATCATCACCGCTGAAAATATTACAGTTGGAAATATTCACCTTGCGGCAGCAGTCGATGTCCAATCCGTCCGAATTATTGGTGAAACGGTCACACTGGATCGTTACCCTGTTGATATCCACGTTTTCGCAATCGTGGAAAAATGCCGTCCAGTAGGTCGGATCGTTGAGTCTGATTCCCTCAAGTTTGATATTCTTGCAACCTATAAAATAGAGCATGGCTCCCGGTCTCCAGCGGGGAAGCACATAGCGGGGACGGTTGCCGTTGGGAGTGTGGATTATATCGGTATTGAAGATGCCGTTGCGGTTGCCGTTGATACTGCCGGAGCCGGTAATGGAAACGTTTGTGCAATCTCTGGCAATGATCAAATGCGCCCCCGAAGCGCGTTCTTTGACAGAAAAGGTGTTGCGCTTGTCGAAGTCATTGGCATTGTAATCTTCCGGATAACGGCTACCGAGGATAACGGCGTTGGCATCAAGGTGAAGTCCGCCGCCGCTTTTCAGATAGATTGTGCCGGTGCGATAGACTCCGGCTGGGAAATAGACGATTTTTCCGGTGTCGACCGCATTTTGAATATATCTGGTGTCCAGAAAAAGTCCGTCACCGATGGCACCGAAATCTTTGACATTTACCATGTTTTTCTCCATATTTTTTGCCATTGCCGCAAAACACAGCAAAGTTGCACAAACTGACACTAATACTTTTTTCATTTTTCCAATCTTTTCAATACAATATTATCAATAAATCCGCCTTCGGGAGCATTGCCGATCGACACATACAAAGTGATTTTTTCCAGATTTTGGGGAATGTTGAGAGTAGTGAACCCCTGACTCCATGAATTGCCTTTTGCGGAAACTTTGATCCGCTTCATAGTTTTGCTCTTGTTGGCAACACGAAGCGAGAAGTCGCCGCCTTTCGGAGCTTTGGCGTCGAAAGACAGCTCATATTTGGCTCCGGGCGTGACGGCAACATTGGGCAGGAACATAACATATTCACCCTTGGCGGGAACCGGTTTGGCAGCGATGCTGTAACGGTCGAAACTGGCTTCGGCAGTAGTAATCTCTTTGAACGCTTTACGTTTCCTCCATCCCTGCATATCGGGCAGGTCAAAACTGTGCCGCCATCCGGCAGCCGGATCGACCAGTTTTACTGAAGAGTTGCTGGTTGCGTCGACATAGGGTTGATATATCGCCCAGTATTTGCGTTCGCTGCGGTAGACAATATTGCCGTAATTTTCCTGCAGTTCGGCGGCATGGGCAGCGCGGAAGTCCCACAACGCTTTGGCTGCATTGGTGAAATCATTCTTTTTGCCGGCGATCGCCAGATCGCCCTGGGCGATGAACTCGGCGGTGAGCAGACTTTGTCTGATGGTCAGAACGAGTCGGTTCAAGCGCCACTGTTCAACGGCAGACAGTTTGTCTTTGGGGAATGCTTCAAGTTTTTTCAAACCGGCAGAAAGAACATTGGCATATTCTTTGTCGATAACGCTTTCCAGTTCGGAATCATCGAGCAGCAGTTTGCGGTTTTTGCTCCGGCTGTGGAAATACATCTTTTCACCAGCCGGACGGGCGGCGGTGTAGAACTCTTTTACCACATCTTTGGCTTCCCCGAATGCGGAACAGTATTCATCAACGAGTTCGTCAAAACTCTTTTCCGGATCAGCGATCATCCGGCAGATGATGTAGTGTTCGAGGTCGCGGGAACGAACGCCCAGAGTTCCGTCATAGTCCACACCGTAAAGTTTGAAATTGCGGCGGACTGACTGGAATTTGTCAAAGATGCGTTTTTCCATGCCGCGCAGCAGCGTTGAAGCGGGATGGGTGTCGTTGGGGCGCAGGAAACAATGCTTCATCCCGACCGCTTTCCAAGCCTTGAAAAGGGCTTCGGAATCTTCAGCGAGGATCGGAACCAGACCGCAGAGCATTGAATCAGGATATTCGATCTTTTCTCTCCGGGGCGGATGACGGTAGTAACTGTAAACATAGGTGACGAGCATCACATCCGGATTGATTTCCTTGGCACGTTTGAGGATACGGTTCCAGAAGTTGAGATAACGGTCGGTGAGGTGAGCGTAGAAGTTTTCGCCTTCTTTGCGGGTGTCGAGAGCCATGCACTTTTCGCAGTGGCAGTATCCGGCGGTGCCGTCATTG
>JAZRNP010000192.1:0-3270 GCA_045648225.1 Victivallaceae bacterium
CCCAAAATCTCCCAATACCTCTCAAAAAATTACCAAAAACTCCCATGAGCACACACTGTTTGCGCCTTGGGCACAGTATGTGCGGCAGCATACTATGCGTGCGCTTTGCGCTGCACCACCAGCCAACGCCGCAAGGAGCGAGATCGCTTCGCCGCTGTTTTTACAATTTTTTTCAAAAATCACTTGACAAATACTCTGCCCGGTGGTATATTATGCTTATTCCTTGAGCGAGTGTAACTCAGCTGGTAGAGTATCACGTTGCCAACGTGACTGTCGCCGGTTCGAATCCGGTCACTCGCTCCATTTTTTTTGTAAAAAAACCCGGTTTGACGACATGAACGACTCCAGAGCCGCCATTTGTGATGCACGGAAAAAGGTTGCCGCCGGTTTTACTATCGAATATCCCGATTTTCTGCCCATATCCTCTCATGTCTCTGAAATAAAAGAGTTGTGGCAGAAACATCAGATCATTATTTTAGGAGGAGCCACCGGTTCCGGAAAAACCACCCAGCTCCCGAAAATCGCCATCGAACTCGGCCGGGGCATCTCCGGCCGGATCGGCTGCACCCAGCCACGGAGAATCGCCGCAACCGCCATGGCAAGACGCCTTGCTGCGGAATTAAAGTGTGAATACGGTTCCGGTGTCGGCAGTCAGGTGCGCTTTGAAGACCGCACAACCAAAGAAACTGTCCTCAAATTTATGACCGACGGTATTCTGCTTGCGGAATTCAAAGATGATCCCTTCCTGCGCCAGTACGACACACTCATTATTGACGAAGCGCACGAGCGCACTCTCAATATCGACTTCCTGCTGGGACTGCTCAAAAATCTGATCCGCCGCCGCAAAGATTTGAAAATCGCCATATCTTCGGCGACGCTGGACCTGGAAAAGTTTCAGGACTTTTTCCCCGATGCTCCGGTCGTTACCGTTGAGGGACGGACTTTCCCGGTCGAAGATATCTTTCTGATGCCGGAACTCGATGAAGAACTCCCGGAACACGTCGCCCGGGCAGTGGAACTGCTTGACGGATTTGATCACCGGGGAAATATTCTGGTCTTCCTGCCCGGAGAAAGAGAGATCCGGGAGTGCACCGATATGCTCAACGGCAGAAATTACCGCAACACCGAAGTCCTGCCGCTTTATGCCAGATTGAGCAATGCCGATCAGCAGAAAGTATTTCAGAAATCATCTAAACGGCGGATCATTCTCAGCACCAACGTTGCGGAAACCAGTCTGACCATTCCAGATGTCAAATTCTGTATCGACTCCGGTCTGGCCAGAATCAGCCGTTACAATCCCCGTACCCGGATCCAGGAACTGCAGATCGAAATGATCTCTCAGGCCTCCGTCCGCCAACGCCGGGGACGGTGCGGACGAACCGCCGATGGTATTTGCGTGCATCTTTATTCGGAAAACGACTACAAAATGCTCGCCCCGTTTACCGATCCGGAGATCAAACGCAGTTCGCTTGCCGGAGTCATTCTGCAAATGGCTGCACTGAAACTGCCGGACATTTACCGTTTTCCCTTTATCGATCCGCCTAAAAACAACAGTATCCGCGAGGGTATGCGGACCTTGTGCGACCTCAAGGCATTCGACGAAAAATTCCGCCTCACGCCCGATGGCAGGATGCTTTCCAGACTGCCGCTCGATCCGGCACTGGGCAAAATGCTTCTCTCCTCAAGTTCATTGAAGGTCGTTCCCCAGCTTCTGGTGCTCAGCGCCGGACTGACCGTCGGCGATGTCCGGGAACGCCCTGCCGAAAAAACTCAGGCCGCCGATGAAGCTCACCGCCATTGGAAAGATGAAAACAGCGATTTCATCGCCATGCTCAATTTGTGGAACGCTATGGCCGTTTGCACCTCCAATTCGCTGCTGCGGAAATTCTGCCAGCAGAACTTCCTCAATTTGAAACGGGCCAGAGAGTGGCGCAATCTCGTAACTGAACTTGCCGATTCGATCCGGTTCCGTCAGGAGTTTTCCACTGTGGACACCGCTCCGTACGATCACATCCACGATGCTTTGCTCAGCGGGATCCCACGAAACATCGCCACCTTGGACAAGGTCGAAAGGATCTACCGGGGAACCGACGGCAAAAAATTTCTCCTTTTCCCCGGCAGCGGATTGGCCGGTAAAAAACGGAAACTGCCGGAGTGGATACTCTGTTTTCATCTGGTGGAAACCAGCCGGGTCTTCGGCAGAACTGCGGCGGCGATCAATCCGGAGGCCGTGGAACGCTGCGCCGGACACCTCTGCGGAAAAGTCTACGATTCCGAACACTTCGAAATTCGCAGCGGCTTCGTGCGCGCCCGGGAAAAGGTCGTGCTGGGCGGCTTGATCGTCCATGCCGGGCGGCAGGTCGATTTCGGCCGCTGCAATCCGGATGCGGCACGGGAAATATTTATCCGGGAAGGCATTTTAAGCGGTGCCGTGTCGCTCCCCGGAACTCAGCTTGATTCCTATACTCAAACCCGGGAAGAGCTGCTGGCTCTGGAATTGCGGATGCGCCGCCCGGGACAGCTTTATGATGAAAATGCCGCCGCCCGATTTTTTTCCGGGCGGATTCCGCCGGAGGTGAATTCGGTCAAATCACTCAAAGAATTCATGCGGCAAAATCCGCACACACTCGAACTTGATGAAAGCGAATTGCTTCTTGAACAATTCATCCGCTTTGACAAAAAAGATTTTCCGGGCACTCTGGAATTCGGCGGAGTAAAATTTCAGCTTTCCTATCTCTTTGAACCCGGATCAAAAGATGATGGGATCACGTTGCTGGTCAAAGAATCCATGCTCAATATCCTGCCGGATCGGGCTCTGGACTATCCAATCCCCGGATATTTTGCCGATTTCGGAGAAGCTCTGCTGCGGGGATTGCCCAAAGAGTTCCGTCGTAAATTTGACGGAGGCATCTCCGGAGCAGCCGGACGGTTTGCTGATTATCTCAAAAATGATCTCTCCGCACGGCAGCTGCCTCCGGCGGAGGCAATGGCGGAATTTCTGCTCTACGACAGCGACCTCAATATTCCACCCCGCTTGTTTGATACCGGAAATCTGCCGGAATATCTGAAATTGAAACTCGGGATCCTCAATGATAAAGGCCAATTGAAAGAACGCCTGTACGAACTGCCAGACCGGATAAAGAGCAATTCAAAACTCTCGGCCGCCCTCCCGGGAGCCGCCAGACATATCGCCGCGACCTTGACCGACTGGCCGGATGATGCGGGGATCATTCCGGAACAAGTGGAGATCCCGCCCCGTTCCGGCAGAAT
>JAZRNP010000193.1:0-9069 GCA_045648225.1 Victivallaceae bacterium
ACACCGACAGCGTGCAAATCGCCGGTTTGGACGGCGACAGAAGAGATTTTTTTGACACCAACAGCTGCGGCACCCTCTTTGCGACCTATGAGTTTCTGGAAAAATATCTCAAGGTCCGCTGGATCTGGCCGGGACAAGATGGCGAAGTCATCCCCCGGCTCCGCAAACTTGCGATCAAAAACAGTACGCTGAATACGAAACCGATCCTGCTGTCCAGCGAATTCCGCAGTTTCCCCAACCGCCGCCATGGAGCAAAAGGTTGGAGTTCAGCCAAGGCGATGAACCGCTATTTTAATACTGCCAGAACCTGGCTGCTCCGTCACCGCTTCGCCAAAAACCGTAATTTTATGGGCGGACACGCTTTCGGTAAATATTATCTGCGATACCACAAGAGCCATCCGGAATTTTTCAGTCTGCTGCCCAACGGCAAGCGCACCCTCAGCCCCTACAAAGGGAAAAAAGTCCACTATGCCAGCTGTTGCGTAACCAATCCGGAGTTTATCAAAACCGTCGTCGCCAACTGGGCAGCAAGAGATACTTCGGCGATGCTCAACCTCAATGAAAATGATACTGCCGGAGAATGCGTCTGCGACAACTGCCTTGCCGCCGACAACTCCCCCATCCCCGCCAGCAAACGCCGCGCCGCCGCTAAAGCGGCCTTTGACAGCGGCAAAGATGTGAAACGCTGGGCATATTCGCTCGGTTCACTCTCCGACCGCTACTGCCAGTTCCTGCTTGCCGCCCAGAAAGAGGCGGACAAGATCAATCCCAACCACATGATCTGCGGTTTGATCTACGCCAATTACAGCGAACCGCCGACTGATAAAATCAAACTCAACAACCGGATGCACCTCCGCTTCTGCCCGCCGGTGATGTACCCCTTTACCAAGGAGAAAATTGCCGACTACAAACGCATCTGGCAGGGCTGGGCAAAAACCGGAGCCAATTTGCAGTTCCGTCCCAACTTCACCTGGAGCGGACACTACTTCCCGGTGCAGTATCACAAGGAATTCTACGACATATTCACCTTTGCCTACAAAAACAATATGTCATCCAGCGATATGGACAGTCAGGTCGGGCAGCACATGGTGCAGGGATTGGTCGATTATGTGATCGTTTCGCTGAACCACCGGCCGGATGCCAAACTGGAAGAGTTGGAGAATGAATTCTACTCCTTCTTCGGAGCGGCCAAAGAACCGGTCAGAAAATATTTTGAGTACATCACCAAAATCACGATGGAACAGGGTTTCCCCAAAAACACCCTTGCTGAAAATGATCTGGAAGGCGGCATGAAGCTTGCCCGCTACATGATCTATGCCGGAGACACCCTTTTCACTCCGGAGGTGATGGCCAATTGCTTCAAACTGGTCGATGATGCCGCCAAAACTCCCAAACTGGACAAAGTTTCCGCCCGCCGGGTGCAAATGCTCAAACACGGTTTGACCCAGATCCAACTGGCAATGGAAGTGCAGAAAGAGTACCGCAAATGTCAGCAGGGAGCTCCCTTGGATAACTTCTACAAAGCCTACCAGAAACTGCTCGACTTCCGCAAGAGCATCGAAAGTACCAACCTTGCCAACATGAGCAAGCTCTACTACTACGACGATTTGGCGTGGCTCAAACCCATCCGGGAAAAGAGCTACATGAAAAAGAAATAAATCAACCGCCTGAAACTGCCGGGGATCCTCCCGGCAGTTTTTTTGTGTAAATAATGCAGGGAGATTGGCATTTCAAATGGGAGATTTTGAGAAGTTTTGGAAGGGGAGATAGTATGCCGTGTACTCTCTGCCAACAACAAAATAGAGTCTCCCTGCTAAAAAAACAACGCTGCCGGTTGGTTGGAAACTGGTGATAAGAGGTCTAAGAATACTGAGAATTTAAAGAATGCTGTATTGAGAATTGTCTGGCATACCGGGCCTCTCTTTGCCGACAACAAAACAGTGTTTTTGAGTTTTACGAACAACGTTGCAGGGGGGATTTTCTCAAAGCACAACAGTTTTGTAAGAAAACTGGCGGTCGTGGTATTCGATCTCCATCATCGTCCCATTGCGGGTGACGGAACCGGATATACACTCTCCCCTGCCCTGTCCGTCAACTTTCAGCGACGGTTTGTGAACATGACCGCAGAGTACCAGATCAAGTTTTTTATTTTCCATCAGTTCAACGATCTTTTTCTGCCCGAAAAGCCGGTGCCGGATGCGCCAGACCGGGTGTTCCTCGATCATCGGATAGTGGGTCACCAGAATTTTGGGCACGCTATCGTCGGTTTGGCAGCGTTCAACGATGAAATCCCGGGAAGTACGTTTGAGAAATCCCCATGAACAGAGCAAATTGGACGGGGCACTGGTGTTGGCCACCAGAAATTCGACCTCACCCATCGGAATACTCAAGGGCATATCATCAAAAGTGAAACGCCCGCAGGAAAGATATTCCACAGCATGGCGCACCGCCGCCACACAGCGGGGACGGGTCACGTAGCAGTCGTGGTTGCCTGGGGTGTAGATAAGCGGGATATTTGAATTGCGCAACGGCTTCAAAATTTCCAGTACCCGTTCAAATTCGCCGGGTTGTCCGGCACTGGTCAAGTCTCCGGTACAGACTGCGACATCCGGCTTGCTGTCCAGGATATACTCCACTGCGGTCTGCAATTTGGACAGATCGTGCCGGAAACGCCGCCGGAAACGGTAGTTGAAAACCCCCACCCAGCGTTTGTCAAAATATGCCATCCAATCTTCGGCAGGGCCGCCGCCGTGCGGATCTGAGAAATGAATAATTTTCATAAAAACCGTATTTGCTAAGAGTCTATATCGTTCGGACGATCTTAATTAACACCATTTTTAAAATATAGCACCGCAATCCGGTTATTTCAAAAAAAATGGTGTTGTTTCGGACGTTTTTGTTGAATCGGACTCCTCCGGAGATGCTGATAGAACTCCGCCGGTGGTATTCACAGAAAAACTGCACGCTTCGCAACTCCGGTGCAAAAATCGTAAATTTTGAGTTTTTTACTTGAATTTTAACACTTTACGATGTATATTAATCTTTTTCCGACACACGATCTGCAATGCAAGATCGTTTAACCAAACAATATGATGGAGTTGAACTTGTAAAATGGGCAAACTTTTTGACGAGACAAATGAGAAATTTTCCCGGTATGTGGTTCCCACCTATGCCCCGGGCAAGCTGTTTGTGCGCGGCGAAGGTGCCAGACTCTGGGACGATGACGGCGTCGAATATCTCGATTTCGCCTCCGGTATTTCGGTCTGCAATCTCGGACACTGCAACGAGCGCGTAAGCAACGCAATCGCCGATCAGTGCCGACGATTGGTCCATATCTCCAATTTGTATATGAATGAACTCATGCCCCGCCTCGCCGAAAAACTGGTCAAAGGCTCCGGCATTGAGAATGCTCAGGTATTTTTCGCCAATTCCGGTGCTGAAGCTAACGAAGGCATGATCAAGCTTGCCCGCAAATACGGCAACCAGACCGGCAGAAACACCATCATCAGCATGGACAACAGCTTCCACGGCCGCACGCTGGCGACCCTCGCCGCCACCGGCAGAGCGAAGTACCGCAAAGGCTTTGAACCGGATATGCCCGGATTCAAACAGGTTCCTTTCAACGATTTTGAAGCGTTGGAAAAGGCGGTCACTCCCGATGTCTGCGCCATCATGCTGGAAATGGTTCAAGGCGAAGGCGGCATCTATCCCGCCGATGTCGAATATTTGAAAAAAGTCCGTGCCCTCTGCGATGAAAAAGATATCCTCATGCTCTGTGACGAAGTCCAATGCGGCATGGGACGTCTCGGAACCCGTTTCGCATTCCAGAGTTTCGGCGTTGTCCCCGATGCGATCTCCATGGCTAAAGCTATCGCCAATGGTCTGCCTATGGGCGGATTCCTTGCCCGCAAGAAATTCGCTGAACTTCTGGTCGTCGGCACCCACGCCAGCACCTTCGGCGGCACCCCGCTGGCCTGCGCCGCAGCTCTGGCGGTGCAGGAGGCCTTTGACAAAGACGGTGTTCTGGAAAATACCGTCGAAGTCGGTAATTACATCATGGAAAAACTGGCCGTATTCGCTGAAAAGTATGATTTCGTCCAGTGCGTCCGCGGCAAAGGCCTGATGATCGGTCTGGTGCTCGACCGCCCCGCCGGTCCCCTCGCCGGAATCCTGATGAAAAAACAATTGATCGTGCTTACCGCCGGTGAAACTGTCCTCCGGCTGCTCCCGCCCCTGACCATAACCCGTGCCGATGCCGATATTGCCATCGCCAAGATCGGAGAAGCACTTGAAGAATTTGCAAAGGAACAAAAATGAAAAAAGATCTGCTTACACTTCAGGATATCACCAGAGATGATCTGGAAAAAATCTTTGAACTTTCGCTCAAACTGAAATCTGAACGCGGCAAAGTCGCATTCAATCCCCTCGCCGGAAAAAGCGTCGGTCTGATTTTCGCCAAGTCCTCCACCCGTACCCGTATCTCTTTTGAGGTCGGTGTCAGCGAACTCGGCGGCAATCCCCTCTACCTCGATCAGGGCAAAATGCAGGTCGGCCGCGGCGAAACTGTCGCCGATACTGCCAACGTTTTGAGCCGCTACCTCCACGGTATCGTCATCCGTACCTTTGAACACAGCGAAGTCGAAGAGCTCGCCCGGGTCGCCAAATGCCCGGTCATCAACGCTCTCACCAACGATTTCCACCCCTGCCAGCTTTTGGCTGACCTGCTCACGATCAAAGAGTATTCCGGCAGAGTTGACAAATCCATCCGTATGGCGTTCTACGGCGACGGCAGAAGCAACATGGCAAACTCCTGCATCCTCGCCGCCAAACTCACCGGCATGGAACTGGTCATCGCCGCTCCGGAACAGGAAGCTCCCCGCACCGACCTGATCGGTGATGCCAAAAATATCATCTGGGAACCCGATCCGGTCAAGGCCGCTGAAGGTGTCGATTACTTCTACACCGACGTCTGGGTCAGCATGGGATTTGAAGAAGAACGCGCCCGGAGAATGGAAATTTTCCGTCCTTATCAGGTCACTTCCGCACTCTTTGACAAAGCCAAAAAAGATGCCAAGTTCCTCCACTGTCTCCCCGCTCACCGCGGCGAAGAGGTGGCGGCCGATGTGATGGATGATCCGAAACGTTCCATCGTTTTCGATGAAGCGGAAAACCGCCTCCATGCCCAGAAAGCGGTCATGACGATGCTCATGGGAGAATAATCCTCTTTATGGGTATTGTTGAAATTCTGCTGATTTCCTTCGGTGTCTCCATCGATGCCTTTGCGGTGTCCACCGGAGGAAGTCTGTGCAAACCGTATTTGAGCCGCCGTATTCAAGCGTTGAATGCGGCGTTGTTTTTTGGCACGTTCCAGTTCATCATGCCGGTCGCCGGATTCTTTCTCGCCGGACTGGCGATGAATCTGGTGCGCTGCATCGACCACTATGTGGCCTTTGCTCTGCTGGGATTTGTCGGCGGCAAAATGATCTATGAAGCAATCCGTAATGATGATGAACAGGTTGCCTGCAAAACCGGCAGTGATTTTTTCGCTGTAAAAAATCTTTTCGTCCCAGCCGTTGCCACCAGTTTGGATGCGATGGCCGTGGGAGCGGGATTTGCCTTTTCCGGCCGCCCGCTGTGGATACCGGCAATCAGCATGGGGATCATCACCGGGATCGTTTCCGCATTCGGGGTGATGCTGGGATGCCGTTTGCAGAATATCATTCCGCAAAAATATCTCTCCATCGCCGGAGGCACCGCGATCATCCTCATCGGCGTAAAAATTCTGGTAACAGACCTTTTCTTTTGATCGGACGGGCGGCGGGTGCTCGTGTGTGCCGGCCCCTGCAGAGCCCGGAATGGAGCCAACCGGCAAGTTGTACTGTATTTTCAGTTTGTACTTATCCGGCAAAACAAAAACGAAAAATTTTTTATTTTGCCATTGCATAATCCCCGTTTTTGATTATATTGTAAATATACTAAACAACAAGGAGTTTGCAATTATGGACAGACGTGATTTCCTGAAAAATCTTTTCGCTTTCGCCGCCCTCGCTCCCGCTGCCAAAATTTCCGCTGCCGCCACCATCCCCGCAGAAAACAACACCCCCGGCAAAGTCAGCCGCCGCCGCTATAAAAGCAGCAATCTCACCGTTCCGATGCTCGGTTACGGCATGATGCGGCTGCCCCGGCTCAACGGTGAAATTGATTACGATACGGTTAAAAAGCAGGTCGCTATTGCGATGGCATCCGGAGTGAATTATTTTGATACGGCATATTTTTATCATGGCGGCCAAAGCGAGATCTGCGCAGGAGAAGTGCTTTCGGCATATCCCCGTAACAGCTATATGCTCGCTGATAAAATGCCGGTTTCCCGTCTGCGCCGCCCCGCCGATATCGAACGGATCTGGAACGAACAGCTCAAAAAATGCAAAGTCGATTACTTTGACTTCTATCTCCTGCACGCCCTCAATGCCGGAAGCTGGAAAAAAGCCAAACAGCTCAAGGTCTATGAATTCCTGAAAAAGAAAAAGGACGAGGGAAAAATCAAACATCTCGGATTTTCTTTTCATGATTCACCGCAGGTACTTCAGGAGATCGCTTCGGCTTACCCGTGGGATTTCGCCCAAATCCAGCTGAACTATCTGGACTGGACGCTGTACCGCTCTAAAGAACAGTACGAGATCCTGACCAAGCTGGGTATTCCGGTCGTGGTGATGGAACCACTGCGCGGCGGTGCTTTGGCGACGCTCAATCCGGATGCCCGCAAGGTGTTCCGGAATGCCGATCCCAAGAGCAGTGTTGCCTCCTGGGCATTCCGTTATGTCGGATCTCTGCCCAACGTGCTGTGCGTGCTCTCCGGCATGACCATGACCGAACATCTCAATGACAATATCAAGACTTTCACCGACTTCAAACCGCTCACCGACCGGGAACGTCAGGTCGTTGAAACTGCACTTGCCGCCTATCAGAAAACCGGCATTGTCCCCTGTACCTCCTGCCGCTACTGCCTGCCCTGCCCGGTGGGAGTAAATATTCCCAAAAATTTCAATATCTACAACAGCATGAAAATCGCCGGCAATGCCCGGAGATTCAACGCAAATTACAAAGCGATGCCAAAAAAGCAGCAGGCGGCAAGCTGCGTTTCATGCGGATTGTGCAAAAAGAAGTGTCCGCAGCAGATCGATATTCCGGCGATGCTCAAAAAAATCGCTTCAGAAGCCAAATAAGCTTCTTCAAGAGATCAAATTCTGCTGATTGCGGCTGACCAGCAAGGCGTAACAGCTGCGCATGACCGGAATATCAACATTATATTTCCCGGCGATCCGGACTGCATTGCCGATGATAGCTTCGCATTCGAGGGGGCGTTTGGCCTCAAAGTCCTGCAAGGTACTGGTTTTGTACGGAGGGAATTTGCGGGTGAATTCGATTTGAGCATCAATATGAGTATCGTCGAGTGCCACTCCGGCGGCCCGGGCAACGGCAGCACACTCCGACATCAAATTCCGGCATAACGATTCTATTGCGCCATGATCGCACATCTGAGCGGTGGTGAGATTGCCTCCGATAACAGAAACGGTGTTGAAAGCCAGATTCCAGAGCAGTTTATTCCAGCGGTCAAAGCGGATATCACTGCTGTACGAGCAATCGACCTTGGCTTTGACGAATTCATCGACCAGATTTTTGCAGAATGATTCATCCTGACCCTGATACACTCCCATGCGCAGCCGGGCAGAACCACGCTGCCGCACCACTCCGGGAGCCGGACGGGTACCGCCGATGTAGGCGATGGTGCTGATGATCGTATTTCCCGGAAAAGCGGCTGCAACCGGCTCTTCAATGCCGATACCATTCTGGATCAGCACCACCGGCGGATGATGGGGCAGATTTGCCGCCGGAGCAATGAGCGAAGCAGTATCGATTTCAGGCAGTATTTTAAGTGCGACCACGATCGCATCGATATCAGGAGAACATTCGGCTGCCGAAGCAATAACCCGATTGGGAGAAAAATGAAAATCCCCCTCCGGACGGTCACTTTCGACCTGGTATCCATTGGCTGCGATCAGATCGGCATGAGAACGGGCGACAACTTCGAGTTCAACTCCATGCTGTGCAAGTCTGCCGCAAAAATAGGTTCCGACTGCGCCGGGGCCGACTAATAAGATCTTCATTTACACGCCCTCAAAAATACGTGAGCCGACCCGGACGATGGTAGCTCCGCAGGCGATGGCGATGGGAAAATCGCCACTCATACCCATGGACAACTCCGGAAGGACAACTGAAAATTTTTCTTCACACTCCGCTTTCAACTCAGCAAGCGTGGAAAAAATCTCATTGAGCAGATCATCATCAGCATCAATGGGAGCCATGGTCATAAGTCCCTGCCATCTGGCATGCTGACATTTGACAGCCAGAGCGGCGGCATCAAAGAGTTCATCCGGCCGCACTCCTCCCTTGGATGCCTCTCCGGAAACATTGACCTCCAGCAGAAATTCCGGGCACTTCCCCTCCTCTCCGGCAATCCGGTCAAGTTTAGCGATATGCTCAAGAACGGCCACCGAATGGATAAACTGAGAATTCTGAACGATTTTACGCAATTTATTGGACTGGATCGGCCCGATAAAGTGCCACTTGATATCCTCAGGCAGAACCTCCACTTTGCCGGAAAGTTCCGGAACCCGGTTTTCGGCAAATTCCCGGATGCCGCATTCATCGTAAAGTTCCTGAATGACGTCAACCGGTTTGGTTTTACTGACCACCAGCAATTTCACTTCATCAGCGGAACGGGCACATTTTTCAGCGACCTGTTTTACCACTGACAACACATTGCTGTAATTTTTGGGAGCAAGGCTCATATTACTTGTTTCCGTTGAGCGATTTGCGGCGGTGTTCCGGAGGAAGTGCCGTGATTTTGGTTCCCGGAGGCAGACTTTCAGTAAGCCAGACGTTGCCGCCGACAACAGAATCATCTCCGATGGAGATGTCCCCCAGCACCGAGGCACCGGAATAGATGGTGACATTGTTGCCGATAGTCGGATGGCGGCGCAACCCTTTGATCAACATAAGTCGGATCGT
>JAZRNP010000194.1:0-6505 GCA_045648225.1 Victivallaceae bacterium
AAATCCGCGCTTGCACAATTCGACCGCAGCGGCACCATCGATAAACATCTTGTTTTTGAACATCGCCAACAACTGTTTGTCAGTCAGACTGTCGACGGCTTTGGCTCCGCGCAGAGTGTAAACTCCGGGATGTTCAAAGCGAACTTCACCGGAATACGGGATGCCGTAGATACCCATGTAGTATGCCCAGTTTTCTTTTTCAAGGGGCAGAACCGGAGTATACTGCCTGGTGGAGTGAAGCTTGTGCTGACTGATGTATCCGGGGACATAGACACCGCCATCGGTGCTGCCCTGCACTGCTTCAAAGAGAGCGGGGTAAAATTTGGAATACTTTGCCAGAATTTCGGTATAGCAGTCGCTCACTTTCCAATTTCCGCTCTTGGTGGCATTTACATACCAGAGTTTGGAACCTTTCAGACCGTTGAAAATAGCCGAAGCAAGTTTGGCATGCATACTCACAGCAGACTTGCTGTGCGGAGCGTGCGGGAAGGTATCGCTTTCGTCAAAGAGCGAGGGGATTGAGGCAAAATGCTTGCGGTAGATCTGGGTTTTGAGCACATTGTATGCAAATTCCCGGGGAGATTCCTCGACATAATGAGCGTTGCAGATACGCATCATGTGCGGCTGATCTTTGGCAGCGAATTCTTTGGTGACCTCAAAATAGTGATGATATTCACCGCCGGGGCAGCAGGTGCCGCCGGGGATGGAGGGATCGACAGAATTGATACCTTCACGGATGAGTTTTCCGATATTGGCCACACCTTCGCGGCGCAGAATTTCGTAGTTCAAATAGACCTGATCGGTGTTTTTGGCATTGCAGACTGCCGCACGGTACTCTTCGGGAGTTTTGAAATTACCGTTGAAACGGCGGTTGTATTCAGCAACGTGCAGTTCGCAGAAGCACTCCCGGCCGTTGTTGTTGGAACGGATATCATCGTCACCGAGGATAAAGAACGGTTTTTCGGCCGCAACTTTGGCACCGACAGTACGGATGTACTTGGCAAAATTGGGGTTGAGAGCACAGAAACGGGGAGTATTTTTAGTGGAAGTGTAGGTCCGGGTCCAACCGTCAACCACCACCGTCGGATTGGTCACATGACCGAGAATCGCCTGAATCAGCACACCGAGTTTGACCGGATGTCCGGCCAGACCGACTTTGATTTTGCGATAGCTGGTGACCATTTCTTCCAGATACTGGTACTGGTCACTGCGTCTGGGACTGAGCGGCATACTGTACAGCACAGTGTCGATACCGGTGCGTTTCTGGAATTCAATGATGTTTTTAATGGCAACATCCTCTTTGCCGATTGACGGCGGAACGATGTTCCACATATTGAATTTACCGGTCAGGTAGTCGTACCGCCCCTCCGGTTTGCTGCACTGCTGCTTACAGGCGCATCCGGCAAGCAGCATGGCAAGAACCGACAGAAAAATAGTTTTTTTCATTTCTTTTATTTCTCCACTTTTAAGATTAAGGTTTCATAACAGGCCATAGTGCGGTCGACAACGATCCGGTCATCAACCGTTTCAAAAGAAAGTTCTTTAAAGGTCCCATCCGCAGTAAGTTCACTGACCTTTGCCGCCTTGGAATATTTGATTTCCACAGCGTCGATGGCATCAAAACCAAGGTTGCAGAACATCAGCAGATCGGCATTGCCGGGAAGTTTGCGGGCGACACTCAAAGTCGGATGTTCCGTGAGCAATGTTCCATCGGCAGCACCGGCTTCAATGGCTTCAAGGAGTTTGATGATCCATTTTTTGCGGGGCACACCGGCCCGGGGGGTAAATTCATCCGTAGTACGGAAAACCGTCGTACAGATCCGGCCGCCGAGCGGGTTGTTGTAAATCACTGCGCCGGGACAGACTAAAGTCTGTTCTGCCATAGTGGCACCAAAAAACGGAGAATACGTCATATGAGAGATGATTTCAAGATCATCGGTCATTGGAACCAGTTCCGGTGCCTCGATCCAAGTCCGGCAGTAAACGGATTCATTATTCTCTTTGTAGTGCTCGCCGTTAAAAGGATGAGAAGGTATTTGAGCCTTCACGCCCATATATTTCTCGAATCCACGCTCGGTCAGAGCTTTGGCAGCATCACCGTCGATGAGCATTTTTCCTTTGAAAAGCGTCAGCAATTCATCATCGCTCAAGCTGTCCACAGCATCCCGGCCGCGAATGGCGTAAATACCGTTGAGGGAATGATTTCTTTCAGCGGAAAAAGGAATGCCGAAAATGCCGAGATATTCGCTCCAGGAGTTCTCCGGAATGATATTGGGCTTGCGGTTGGTGATGGCGTGCCAATTACCCTTTCCGGTACGGATGGGGATACGGACACCGGCCGTTTCGCTCTGCTGAACCAAATCGTAGAGAGCCGGATAGAATTTGGCATATTTGGCCAGAATATCGGTGTATTTGCGGCTGACGACAACTCCGGGACGGCGGCAGTTGACAAACCAGAGTTTGGCTCCGTTCAGACCGTTGAAAATCGCCGATGTCTCTTTGGCATGGAAACTGATGGCAGACTTGCTGAACAGCGAATGCGGGAAGGTATCGCTTTCATCCAGCACCGTTTTGATATCACAGTGATATTTGCGGTAGGCCTGAGTCTTGAAAACATTTGCGGCAAAATCACGGGGGGACTGCTCAACATAGTTCGCATTGCAGATACGCATGACCGCACCGTCCTGATTTTTGGCGGCCAGAGCCCTGGCAGTATCCTGATTGAAGAAATATTCTCCGCCGGGCATACAGCTGCCGCCGGGGATGCCGGGATCGACTGAATCGATTCCCTCTCTCAACAAAGCGGCGACCCGGTTCACGGTATCTTCCCGGAGTTTGTCAAAGTTGCGGTAAAGTTCGCTGTTGACATCGGAATTGCAGACAGCTTCCCGGTATTCATCCGGGGTAAAACTGGTACCGTGACGGCGGTTGTACTCGGCGGTGTGCAGTTCACAGAAGCACTCGACCCCGGCAGACCAGGAGCGGATATCATCGTCACCGAGAATGAAAAACGGCTTTTCTTTGGCAACCATGGCACCCACTTTACGGATGTAGTCGGTAAATCCCGGATCAAGTGAACAGAAGCGGGTTCCTTTACCCTCCTGTTTACTGTTATGGGTAATGACCTTTGTCCACGGTTCATGCTCAACTTCCTCGCCGATAACGTGGCCGAGAATACTCTGGATAAGCACACCGCACTGGATGCCGGGTTCTACCGAACGCAACTCCCGCAATCTGCGGAAACTCGCCGTCAGCCGTTCCGCCTTGACCATCGCATTGGCCCCCTGCGGATGATAGGACAAGCTGTACAATATCCGGGGGATACCGGTGCGCTGATAGAATTCGATCAGATCGCGCGCCGTTTCCTCCTCCCGTCCGGGATTGTACGGAACAACGTTAAAAAACTTGAAATCACTCATAACCAGCTCCCCTTTTCTGAGAAATATTGTGATATGATAATCTTTGATTCATATAAGATAATATCCACGAGCATAAAATACAAGGCGGAGGATCAAAAAAATTCATTTTTGCGGTGCTTTTTATGCGGAATTTTCAAAAAAAATGATTTTTTTGATTTGACAACCGGCAGGGAGACAATTATAGTATGCACCGGAGGGTATTATCAATTCCTGAATAACGGGAGAAAGTAAAATGAAAAATATTGTTTCTTTGTCTGTGTTGACCGTCGCTGTTTCTTTTTTCTGCGGATGCGGAGATGTATCCAAACCGGCTCCTGCCAAAAAAGCTGCTAAACCGGCGGCAAAAAACAACATCGTTTCCAAATCCATTGCCGCCTACCCTGCCGCCGTGACCAAATCGCTCAAACGGGCAAATTCCATGGCCTGCTCCAACAACTTGAAGCAGCTGGGAATGTCGCTCAATATGTTCAATATGGACAACAACCACTTCCCCAGAGCCAACGGCGTTGCCGGCTTGCAGGAGCTGGTTTCCCAGCAGAATTTCCCGACCTCCATGCTCTGCTGTCCGGCAAACCGCCCCGGAGCACTTACTGAAAAAGCAGTCGCATTTCTCTATCTCGGCGGACTGGCCTCCCCCCGGGACGGCAATCTGCCGGTCGCTATCGAAAAACCCGGCCGCCACGGCAACAATACCGCAGTGCTCTTTGCAGACGGCAAAGTTAAAAACTTCACCGTCCCCGGGGAATACACCAGCGTGACTCAGGTGATCGCGCTGGCCGTCCCCGCCAATGCCCGGGCAAAATACCTTGAGGCAGTAAAACAGATTGAACAACAGCAATAAAGTTTACATAAGGAAGATGCGATGAAAAAATTCTTTTCGGCTCTGCTGGCGGCGTGCGGTGTTGTGCTGTGCGCTGCTCCGGATGATGCACAAATTTACCGGGCCACCACACGACACATCGATTTTGACGGAAATTTCATCACCTATTACAACTCAACTGAACTGGGTGAGTTGATCAACCAAATACCGCAGGTGATCGAAAAGATTTCGGCTTTTGATGAATCCGGCAAATTGAAACCGGCCGCCTGTGTCGCCGAATTGGTGCTCAAAGCGATGAACCTGAGTGCGCTCAGGGCTTCAGCAATGAGCCAGAAAGAGCTGAAAGAAGATCTTTTCATTTACAAAGAGAGCTATTACCTTGGAAAAAACGCCCAACTTCCGGGCATCTTTTCCACAGCCGGATTAAACGGCAACCTCTCCTTGCAAGCCGCACTGGCGACCTTCCCTGCTGACGTGGTTTTTGCCGCTCAGTTTCAGATGATGCCCGGCAAATTTTATCAGCATCTTGACCAGACGATCAAAAACTCCAACCACAAACAGATTCAAACTGTCTGCGAGGTGACATGCAAAAATGCCAAAGTGGATGTTGCAAAACTGCTGAATTCGGCAAACGGTCTTTATACGGTGATCTTTGCAGGGGAAACGGAAGACACCTTCCGTTTCTCTGTGACCATTCCGGATAACGACGGAACCATTGCTGCAGAATTGAAAAAACAGCTGCCGCCCGATCCGAAAAATCCGAACCGTTCACGCCTCATCGTACCGATGAAAAAGAAACGGGAATATCTGAAACCGGAAATCGTCTATCTTGATCAACAGATCATGGTGGTCAGCAGCTTTGAACGCTGCATTACAAAACCCCACCGTCCGTATGCGCTTAAAGCGGATTTCGTCCGACAGCTTCCGGCGACTGGAGCCGGTTTTGCGGTGCTGAATATCACCCCTGAGTTTCTGGCAAATCTGAAAAATCTCTGCAAAGACAAGCCGGTCATCCTCACTCTGCTCAACACCCTCTCACCGGCAAGTGGTGCCGAGGTGGTAAAAATCGCTCCGGATGGAGTTTATTCGGTAGGAGTTGCCGATTTTTCATTGACTGCCGCATATTTCAACTTCAGTCAGAAGCTGGCGACCATCATCGATGAAGCTAAAGCCCTTAAAAAGTGAGGATACCGATTATGAATAAAAAAGCATTTTCACTCATTGCCGTATTCAGTGCCGCACTTTTGTTTGCCGCCCCCAAAACTCCGATGCAAGCCGCATTGGACAAGGTCGATCAGGGTGGAGAGTGGCTCTATGCCGGAAGCATAGCCAAAGAATATCAGAAATTTATCAATGAAACGCCGAATCTGAAAGATCCGCAGGCACAACTCCAGCAAAAACTGGTTCGCAAAATCTATAAGATCTTCGGCAGCCACCTTATTCAGGCACAGGCCAGCAGCAGCAAAGAGGCGTCTCCCGGATGCTGGGTCTATAAAACTTATGCCTATCTCGGCAAAAAGAATATGGCTTTGCCCAATATCTACAATGTTATCAGCAACACCGACCGGCAGCTGGACCTGGTCGATCTCCCGGCAAACACCATAATCGCCGCTTCGCTCGATCTTCAGATTGACAATTTTTACGCTCTTTTGCGCAAAGAATTCATGGCCAATGATGATGAATTCAAGACGATGCTCCTCAATATTGAAAGTGCTGTCAAGGAACGCAAAGTGGATTTGAATAAGCTCTTTGCCTCATTGCATGGAACATTCAAGCTCTGCATTGCCGGAACATCTCCTGCTGATCTGGCGATCCGGATCACCATTCCCGATCGCAAAGGGGAACTTGCCGCCATCATCCGCAGAGAGTTGAAACTCAAAGCCGATGCCGCCAATGCGACCTTGCCCTTTTTCTTCATGCCGGTCAAGGTAAATTTCAACAAAGACAATGTCACTCTGGCTAATCCCACGCCGCTGAATCAAACGGAAAAACTGGGTAATACTCCCGCATTTGCCAATTATCTTTCTCACATCGGACGCAGCGGAAACTCCTACTTCCTGATCAATCTCACTCCGCAGCTTATCAATACGATCAATGCCATGATGCCGCCGCAAATCAAGGAGGTCCTCGTATTGAAACCGTTTTCTGCTGTGTTCGTCGGCAAATATGATGCCGAAGGAATATATCAGATCGGTGCCGCCAACTTCTCCGGAACCCGGATGATCGCAGTTGGAACAACCTCCCTCATGTCGTCAATCCTGCTCCC
>JAZRNP010000195.1:0-26426 GCA_045648225.1 Victivallaceae bacterium
CCCGGTTATGGACAGTCAGCTCCCGGTTACGGACAGTCAGCTCCCGGTTATGGACAGTCAGCTCCCGGTTATGGACAGTCAGCTCCCGGTTATGGACAGTCAGCTCCCGGTTACGGACAGTCAGCTCCCGGTTATGGACAGTCAGCTCCCGGTTACGGGCAGGCTGCTCCCGGTTATGGACAGGCTGCTCCCGGTTATGGACAGTCAGCTCCCGGTTATGGACAGTCAGCTCCCGGTTACGGACAGGCTGCTCCCGGGTATGGACAGGCTGCTCCCGGTTATGGACAGTCAGCTCCCGGTTACGGACAGGCTGCTCCCGGTTACAGGAGGTCTCAACAATATTGTGCTATGGGTATTGAACGCTTCAACAGAGCTTATTTTGAGTCTTTATCAAAGATCTATTTTATTTGTCTGAAGATAGGTATTCCATCGTTTATTCTAGGATCTATTCTGCTCGCTTATTTTATGAGTAAAATATTGCTTGATGAAATATCGCTTAGCAACGCAGTAGGCGCTATGTTGGTAATCGGTCTGTTTGGAATTGTTAGCTCGTGTTGCTTGATAATTTCGGCAGTTTACGATTTTATTCTTTTATATCGCAGTTGGCAAATTGCCAAGTACTACGCTGCTCAACGCAACATAATATTCTTCCCAAATGTAACTCCTGCAAAAGCAGTAGCTTTTATGTTCATCCCATTTTTTAATATCTATTGGATTTATGTCGCACATGTGGATTTGGAAGAAGGTCTTGATATGTTAATAGGCAAAAAAGGCTCTGGTATCGCTTTTAAGTTTGTAATCGCCTATTGGTTAAGTTTGATTCCTTATGTGGGCATTATCCCAGCAATCTTTGAATTAATTTTCGCTATTAGATGGTTCTCTGAAACAACAAAACGGAGTATTGAACTGGTGGAAAGTCATACACATTGAAATGCCGGTTGCTCTTGAAAAACCGTTGATAGCGAAAAGTTGTCAGCGGTTTTTTCTTTATCTTTTTTGTTACTCCCCAATCCATCGGAATTGCGGCAATTACTGAATTATATCGCCAATAACGATGTACGGGCAATTATCGAATTGAGGCGGAATTCAGTCAGTTGAGGGCACTCAAAATAACTGGCAATGTCAACACCGATTCAGAGGTGAGTTTGCTTAAAAGTTCGATACCGCAATTTTGCAGACGGTCATTGACTTTTTCGGCAAATTCCCTCTGTAATTCTCCAATGGCAGTGCGTTCAGATACTTCGGCGAAGCGGGGATTGCTGATGCACTCCCAAACGACGGAGAGCATCTCAAAGATGGTCAGCCAATCCGGGAACTTGACGGTCTCAATTTCAAACAGCTTGTGCATTGTGTTTGAATCTTTCAGAAAATAGGTGCGTCCGCGTTTGCTTTTATCCAGCGTGACAGCAATTCCGGAAGTACAGAGTTCATCCAGCACGTCACTGGCAGATTTCCAGGAAAAACCTCCTGCATCTGCCACATCTTGGATTCGACAGAATTCCTTATTCAACATTGCAAGCACCGCCTCTGCTCGGGCTGACATCCCGAATGCCCCCCGCAAACGCAGCAAAAGCGATGCATTACCTTTGGTTGAAAACGGCATCACCTTGTTACTTTGGAGATATTGATTGCGTTTGAATCCGTAACGCAATGCCGTTTCATCCGGCTTGGGTACAAACTCATTACCGAAGAACATCGTTTCAACTCCAGTATCTTTCGGCAGAAAATTTTTGGCAAGCGGCTGCCATTTTTTCAAATTTACCGAAGCGGCAATAAAGCCGAGAGATTTCCGGTCAGCGTTGGTAAAGCGTTTCAGTAAGGCTTTCAACCGGGGCAGATTGATGCTTTCTCCATTGCATTGCAGCCAGTCAATCACAAGATCATAAAGCCGCTGATCATACCTTGCGAAGTGTGCCGAAAAAATCAGCAACGCTTCAGGATCAAGCACCAAATCATCCTTGCTGTTGACTGCTCCGGCAACACCAAGCTGTGTCCACTGTTTCCAGAGCAGAGTCAATATAGAATCGAGCAGCTCGGACTTAAATTTGTTCACTGACATTTTTCCACCCCAGTTGGTTGAACATATCTTTCAAAATCATCCGGAACGCTTCGGAAGTATCTTGAGTCATGCACCATTTCGCCGCTGCGATCAATTCTTCCTCTGTTGGATTCAATGCTTTCAAGTCGGAAACGTGATAACCGCCGCGATCAGCCGAAGCAAATGTCTTGAAAAAAATCTGATCGTAGCGTCCAATATAGTGAACCGTCAACTTTTTACCGACAATGACTGTGGTCAAACGTTCCTGAAATCCTTGCGGTAATCCCATTTGAAATTGCGAAGCCGGACCATTGTTCAGCCAGTCCACAGGCAAATTCAATACTTTGCCAACCCGATCAGCCGCCTCAATCAAATATTCCGGCAAAGGTTCGGAGTCAACCAGGACTTCAGCTTTCATCAAAGCAACAATATCCACATCCTGAGTGGTGCGCGGAACCAAACCGGTAGCAATCAATGCCGAACCACCGCAAACGACGATCTCCGTTGCCGGGGCATCTGTCAATATCAATTGCTCATTCAGCAACAGCAATGCTTCATTCAATTTTGATACATCTATCGGTTTCATAAAAACTCCTATTCAATATTAGTTTTTCTTAATATAGCATCGTTGCGTCAAATATCAAGTCTGATATTGATTTTCTTTAAAAATGCAATGATTTTATGTTGACAATATTGGTAATACATAGAAGCCTATTGTTCAACAAATCGTTGTAGAAAGGAAACAGGGAAATGGGTGTTGATCAAGTTATGCAAATGCTCAATGGAAAAAATGAAATCAAACTTGTAAAGTTTATTTCAGACAAAGGTCCGAACAGTTGTAAAGAGTGTCTCAAGCATCACGGAGAAGTTTTTCGAGCTGATGATTCCAACAAGCCGGAACTGCCTATTCACCCTAATTGTAGATGTAAATATGAGCTGCTGCCTCCAAAAGGCGTAGTCCGCTATCAGGAGAATGTAAAAAAAAATCGAATCCCAACTCATTAATTATGGCAGCCAGATTGCAGCCCAAGCGACTCAATTGCTGGCAAAATGCGAAAAAGAGATAAATGGTTATATTGCTAACACGGCTGTGGCTGCAATTCCAATTGCTTATCGAACAATGAATGCGTTGGAATCAGCTAAGACAAAAGTTAATTCCACAGTTGTAAATGCGAAAATGTCCGCAATGCTTACAACTCTAAAGGTAAGTTATTGGGCAATGAAAAAAATTGATCAGGCAGATAAATTTTTGCAAAGAAAAATGGAAAGTACAGGAATCAGTACCGCACTTAACAAACTCGAACCCTGGCTTTCTCCGATGCAGAAAATGGAGGATTCATTAAAAAAATGGCATTATGACAGACTGAATAATCCAATGCAGCAACCATGGGCATTGCCACAATCACCGGAAGAAGCAATACGGCGAGGATTTGTGCGAGCACCTGACAGTCAGAATTTGTATCACCGGAATAAAGGACAAAAAGATAATGTAAAGTTTCATCATCCCAAAACCGGACAGGAGGTTATTTTTAACGGTCAGGGAAAAATTGTAACTGATATTGAAAATATTGGTACTTATAATTACTTCCCGGTCAGTGAAAAAATCAATAACCTTTTTGATATTGTTAATGCCGTTTTACACATGGTAGTTGATGTTATACCGTATTATGAATGGGGAAATGGCCCATATGATTCGACTCCATTCCCTGAAAGAGTTGCAGGTCCGGAATCAGGAGGAAAAATAACTTCTCAAATTAGAAATTTATTTTTGACTGAAGATTCTATTGAAAAGGAACAGAAAGAGATTGATGAATTTTTTCAAAAATACAAAAAGATCATTAAAGATTGATCGTTTTTTATCTTATACAGTGTTGTAAAAATTATTTAACGATGTATAGTAAAAGCATGATGTTTACTGATATTATACACTGCTTTCTTGCCAATGTGATTTTGGGAATAGCGACACTCCGTTACGGATTCAAAGATAACGGGATGCCGGGGGTGTTGTATACACTTCTTGCTGTCAGTGCATCAGTATTCTGGACTGTTTCCGGAATATGTTTTCTGCACTTTGAAAACAACTGCTGGGGACAGATGGGATTTTTTGCATGGACGGCAATGCCCTGTCTGCCCTGGATTTTTCTGTGCCGGAAAAAATATAAAATTTCCAAACCGTATTTTTTGAGGCTCGGTATTGCAGGAATCCTTACTCACGCGGCGTTTTTTGCCGGAGTAACTTATCTTGCTGTTACCGGGAATTGGCAGGAAGCACTTGAGTATGATATTTCACGATACTGCGGAATATTTTTATTGCTTTTTGCGGTTCCTGCATTTTTACTTAATTCTTTAGCGTTCTGGTTCAAAGAAGAAAACTGGAAATGTCCTGATATCACATCAGCTATGATTGCTCTGTTGAGCGCAATTTTTTTCTTTGCCGTGGGTGTGACAGTTTTGAGGGTAAGTGCGTGAACAACTTTTCCAACATATTTATACTGCAAGCTGACAAATTCGGTATGCCTGCATTTATACATAATACTGAAAGTTGGATTTGCAATGGTTGCGATGTGTCGTGCGCACACATTTGGCAACAGTTTGCACGGTGCTGCAACAGCATACAACAACACAAATAGAGCCATAAGATTAAGCAGTTTACGGAATTTTACGCAATTTTACGGAATTTTATTCTGTAAGTCTTTGAGAATCAACAAAACCGATCCCGTTGACATCGTGGAGGTCGTAGATTCGAGTTCTACTACGCCCACCATTTTTTTGCCCTTGCAAACCGTTGACGAAGACAGATCGTCAGCGGTTTTTTCTTTGCCGTTTTTACCTTTCCGGAATTTGGATAAAAAACGGCTCAGATTTCCGCTTGGAAACCCGAGCCGGTGAAAAACTCCTATTCGATATCAGCTTTTCTTAATATGGCATGGGGAAATAACGAAATGTACGGCAGAAAGCCTCTGTCATTTACAATTCATGGTGGAAGTGATGCACAATCAGCCGGGTGTATTGATTTAACCTCACAAGATACTGTTTTCAGGAAATATCTGCAATCCACCGGATTAACCCGCATTTATGTTTTTGTCCAGTACGAACAGGAAAATGTGATCATAGAGGAAGAAAAAATAATTTCCGCACCTTTAATGCCGTTTGTTTATTGAATTTTCGGCATAAGAGTATTATATTACGCTATGAAAAAAGCAATAAAAATTTTTGTCCTGACAACGACTGTTATCTTTTTGGCAGCAATATTGTTGTTTGGGGCGGCATTTGCCGTTAAACCATTCGGCGATGTATTCTTCAGTCTTTGCTTTGGCAGTTGTTATGTGTGCAATGGAGAAGCGGTTTTGTATCAGGATGGCAGAAAGACAGTTTTACCGGTTTATAAAGCTGCCGATAAGCCATTCCTGCTGCTCGGTCCATATAATTTTGGAGATTATGAAGACTTTTTCTTTGTTAACAAGAAGCAAGTAATTGGAACTGCCATTGATAAAGGTGGTGATGCCTGGTTCAGAATCGGCAAATATCTTTTCATATTAGATGATTTGAATCATTGGGATGTTTTACGAATTCCTTGGTGGGATTACATGAGTGCCCCAGTGGCAAAGAGTGAATATGACACATCCGGTAAGAAACGTGTATATATTTTTCCCCTTGATCCGTCTAACTCTGCGGTACGTTTGGAAATCAATGGGAAATTTTTCACGGAGGATATGCTTGGTGCTTGTAATGAAACAATCGGAAATGAGCATTTTTGATATTTCCGGTATATAAATCGTGGAGATAAAATGTTCTGTTTGGCAACCTCTTTTGACCGGATATCGTTTGCCGTATTTGCGCAATCTATCTGTCTGTTTTCAGTAATCTTCGGCATCGCTTGGGCGGCGAAGTACGATAAATGCCCGGGAGTTGTAAAATTCCTGTCCAAATTGGCAATTTCGTTTTTGCACTTGGGCGTCGGAACTGTTATTTTTTCACACTTCAATTTCAGTCATTCGCTTGCCGGACTGACGATATACACCATATGGGGGACACTCGGTATCATACCGTTCATTCTTCCGTTATTCAAGTATAAAAAAGAAAATCCGTTGAATTATCGGGAGATGATTTCCGGCATGATCACGGTACTGCTTTTTTGCGGAGCATTATCACGAATACTTTATTATGAATGTGTGATAGACGGAACTTTCCTTGCCGACAAGTTGTTTGGAGAGGAAAGTTTAAATACTGTCTGCGCTTTTTTTATGCTGTCAGTGATTATATTTTTTACTCCGGGATTTTCTATTTTGACCCTTATTCTTGGGACAATCCGGAAAAAGTCTTCGGGATTTTTCAGAAACTTACTGTTACTGGCAGCTGCGCCGGTTGGATTTCTGATATTTTTGGGAACCGCAGTTTCCGGGCTCAGTAAAATGCATTCGGGAGAATCCGGCAGTATATTTTCAATATTTGCCGCAGCTGCCGCTTGGATAATATTTATGTTTCTTCCATACGGTTTTATGGCATGGCACGGTTGGAAAGAGAAAGATAGAATAAAATTTTACAACGGCATTGCCGGAATATGGGCGATCCATTTTTTTGTGCTTGGACTTTTTCTTTTAGCATATATCAGCCGTTATCGCTGATTGTGGTTTGCGCCACATTACGTGCGCACACATTTGGCAACAGTTTGCACGGTGCTGCAACAGCATACAACAACACAAATAGAGCCATAAGATTACGCAGTTTACGCAATTTAACGGAACGCATTTTGAACTCCTGCGGATATTTATGTTTTTCGCAGTTGTAAATATTTTTCAGATATGATATATTATACCTTGTAGTGTAAATATTTCAAAAAGAAAACAGGTGAATTTCATGGTACCGTTGACCTTTTGTTATCCATGGTTGAAACTGACACGGGAAGAACAGAAAAATAAGATGTCTGAATTCGCCGAAAACGGCGTGAAACATCTGGTCCTTACGACCGGACTGCTGGAAGCCGGTATGCATGATACCGCCCTTTTGAATACCTTTTTCAAGGATATGCAGGAGTATGGTCTGCAGTTCACTGATTCCCATGCCTTCTGGGGCAACTGGTCGGATCCGGGGATCCCGCTGCCGGAATGGAAAGAGATCATGCTGCTGCGCCACCGCATCGCATTTCAATTCTGCAAACGTTTCGGTGTTAAGACAATGGCGTTCCATACTGTGACGACCAACAGCAATGTTTACGGCAAAAATCTGACCTTTGATGACTATTACCGGTCACTGACAGCTTCGTTGGAAATCCTCCTGCCTGAAGCCGAACGCTGTGATCTTATCATTACTCTGGAAAATCAGTGGACACCGCTTAATCACAGCAGCGTTCTGCTGAAAGTCATCGACCATTTCAAATCGCCCTGGCTCGGGCTGTGTTATGATTCCGGACACGGCAACCTTACTGAAAAGGGCCGCTCGCTGCCCGGAGAAACCATTGTTCCCATTCTCTGGGATGATCTGGGAGTCCCGGTGCAGTGGGAAGAAGATCTCCCGGAAAAATTTGCTCCGTATCTGGTGAACTGCCATCTGCACGACAACAACGGAATTCTTGATTCTCATCAGCAGGTCGGCACGGGGACGATCGATTGGGATCGCATCCGCAAAGTTTTGAAAAGTGCGCCCCGTTTGCAGAGTATTCAGAATGAAAGCTCCATCGGTGATCTCTCTGTTGCCGAATATTGTCGTATATTTCAGAATATGTTCAACATGATATAAAAGTGAAAACTGCATGAAAAAGAACGATTTTTATTTCGCACAGTTGACCGATATCCATATCGGTACCAACCCGAAACCTGCCGATGCAAAACTGCAGTTCCAATGGGCATTGAGTGAATTGCAATCTTTTGAAAATACTCCGGAAATTTTGCTGATCACCGGAGACCTGGTCTGCAACGGCCGCCGGGATGAGCTGGAGGAATTCAAATCGGTGATCAAAGGTTGCACGATCCCGTGGCGTGCTCTTGCCACCAATCACGACCTCTGGGGCGAAAAAGATGATTCGGCATGGAAAGATAATATCGGAGAATTGCGCTGCAGTACCGTCGTCGGAGATTTCAAATTTATCCTCTTCAATGATATAACCAATCGCGGAGATGGTTGGAAAGTTGCGCTTGAAGAAGCTGATTATCAGTGGTTGACCGATGAACTTGAAAGTGCCGGAGATAAAAACATCATTGTTGCCGTTCACAATCCGCCTTCATCGGAATCCCATATTTACAGCCGCTGGAGCGAAAAGGATGCCATACGCTTCCTCCGGCTTCTTGCCAAATACAATGTCAAAGCACTGATTACCGGAGATTACCATGTCAATGATGAGTGGGAACGCGAAGGTGTCAGGATCATCAATACCGGAGCCCTTGTCGGAATGTTCTACAACGGTCTGGGTAATTTCCCGTTGAAACCGGGCTACCGGATCTTCCATTGGGACGGCGAAACGCTCCGTTCATTCTGGCGGGAGGGCTCCTACTGGACGCTGCCGCCGGATAAAGAAAAAAAACAGATGTACTGCGCCGATTTTCCGCTCTACAGTTTGCACAAACGTCAGGATTTGTGGTGGCCGATCCCGCTTTATGAACGGATCCAGGTCACGCTGACCGCTTTCGGGAATGCTTCAACCGGTGGTCCGCATCCCATTGTGCGCCCGATGCACGTCTTTGGTAAAACCGTTATCAAAGCAGATGTATTTTCTCAGCATCTCGACATTGCCGCAGTTGAGTGGAGTCTGGATAATGAACACTGGTTCCCGATGACCCGGGTCTGGAAGGGTATCTGGGAGCAGTATGAAGCGGAATTCGATCCGAGTCCCCTGCGCAACGGCGAATATCTCTGCAAAATCCGTGCCACCGGCAGTGATGATTCAAAGTATTATGATGCAGTGCCAGTGATAATTTGCGGACCACGCAACGCACCGAGGGTAAAGGATGCGGTGTTTGCCGGAGCCACTCAATTCTGCCAAACCATGCTGACACCGTTTGACTGAGTTGAGATGAGATAAAAAAACGCCCATGCTCCTGAATTCCGGCGCATGGGCGTTTTTTTATGATCTTCAATGAAGATAAATCAATCTTTGTTCGGTCGGAAATATATTTTCTTCCACGCCGGATGGGTTTCGATCTGGTAATCTCTCCAGCTCAATGTCCGCACTGAACCGTCCACCATCGCCGCATTGGAATCACCTCCGGTGGGAGCGTTTTTGTTTGTATTAACCATCGTTGGACGGTGACGCCAGCGAATCAGCGAGTTGGGATGTGCAGGAGATTTGAACATCATATGCTTGAACTGGAAACCTGATCCGGTGTGTTCCATAAGCAGAACGTGTCCGACATTCCAGTTCGCCTGCTTGACATAACGCGCAGTATAGCCGTCATAGGAGCCGAATGAGCCATCGGACGATATGCTGCCGGAAAGCATTATATTTGCTGCATAATCACTGGCGTAAGTCGCTTCATCCGGAACCGGGTTGCCGGGACAGATCATAATGCTGTCGCCGTAGCCGCGGCTTTTCAAGTATGCTCTGGTGGGGTTTCTTTTGAGATATTTGAGATCGAAAAACTTTTCCGGACAACCTTTGCCTTCCTGGTTATCCCATGCCAACGGGAACCAGGAGTCAAAATCCCCGGTATACATAGTGAAAAAACTTCCGAGTTGTTTGATATTGCTCTTACATGAGGTATCTTGGCTGCGCGCCCGGGCCTTGCTCAGTGCAGGAAGCAGCATTGCCGCCAGAATCGCAATAATTGCGATAACGACCAACAATTCGATCAAGGTGAAACTGGAACACTTCTTTCTGCGATGCAAGGAAATATTTTTCATATTATTTATTCCTTTTGCCGTTGTAACTTTTATGTTTGTAATATATTATATCACAAATTATGATCTTTTTCCATACCCGAATGATACAAATAAATACCATTTTGAATATTACGGAAAAATTTGAAAACGGAGGAAGAATAAACTCCCCCCCGATAATTATCCAGCGTGTACTCAGGGCTGGTATTCATACATATTTTCAATGATATGGATGCCGCCGCGAGGCTGGGCAATGAGAAAAATCTGACCTTTTCCCATCGGCCGGAAAAGCAGTGCCGGAGATTCCGTATTGTTTTTATTCATCTGGGTCATCAGCACGCGCCATTTATCGGGATATTTGGGAGCAAAGGTCACGATACCGCAACTTCTGTATGTCTTTTTGAGATCGTGTTTCGCCGCATTGAATTTGGGATCGATGGTCACCGGTTTGAGGATGCGGTGCGGATTGGCAAGATTCTTGACTTCAAAGCTCTTGTCACCGAGTCCCTTGCCGAGCATATAGAGCCAGAAGTAACTGTGAATGACCAGTTTGGAACCGTTTTCAACGGCGGGAGAGACCGTGTTTTCCCAGAATTTCCGCTCGAATTTAGTTTTGAAAGGATTGACATAGATCATATCAACACCGGAAAGATCCAGTTTGTATGCCTCTTCTTCTCCAATGACCGTCATAAAACTCCAGTTGTTGTCAAAGAAAAATCTGCGGTAGGGGGTGAACCAGTTGGCGCTGGCAGTTCCGGCAATCCAGACCAGCATTTTCGCTTTTTTGGCACTCTTGCGGAAGAACATTACGCCGCCGCTGGAAATATCCTGATGCGCCGGTTTGGGGAATCCGATCGCTTCCGGCTTGCTGTTGCGGATGATCACAAACTGCCATGATGATTGCGGTGTAACTTCGCCCAGTTCTGCAAACGGCAGAGTGACAGTGGCGATCCAGCGGTCTTTTTCCAATTTGACAGCGGTCTGCCATTGGGGATTCCACGAAGGATCGTTGGCGATAGCATCATAGCGGTTGTTGCCGGCGGTAACGACCAGATGACGGTCACCTTTGCCATCACCGGTATCGATCAGGATTTCAATGGAATCATCTTTCCAGACATCGCCGTCGTGTTCGGTGGAGGATTTGCGCAGAGCGGACATATCCGGCTCCATGCACTCCGCCTGAATATGTACGCCTTTGTCATCCCAGTAAACTTTCATAGCGGTTTTTTTCGCCTTCGCCCCGGCTTTTTTAGTTTGAAGCGGGAGCGGCAGAGCCTGATCAAAGCCCTTTGCTTCCGGCAGATAGGGTGGGATCACCGTGGGAGCGGTACCGGAGATCTTGAAGAAATCCTCCCAATTGCGGAAAAGAATATTTTCCTGTTGGAGTTCGGCAAGATATTTTTTGTTTCCGGCAGCGGCTTTCAACGCCTGATTCAGCCAGGTGCGGCAATCTTTGATACGTTTGGCATTGAAAATATACTGGGCAGATCCCCCCGGATTGCGGTAGAAGTAGTTCGGATGCGCTTTCTGATTTTGCCATGCATTGGCAAGTTCGCTGAAATATTTGAACATGAAAGGAGCCGCTTTTGCTCCATAAACTTTGCCGCACCACTCTTTGAGCAGAGCATTGACATCGGCATCCGGATTCCATGAAAGTTGCGCCCACATCCAGTTGGCAAGGCGGTGGATCTGCGGGGAAAGTTCGTGACGTTTCAGATTTTTGCCGTAATATACGATCATTTCGGTTTTTACCCGTACGGCATTGAGGTCGCGGTAGGTGCGCATGGCATCGGCGGTGGCGTTCCAGTTGGCGATAAAGGCAGTGGGTTTGAAAACATCGAATTCATAACCGTAAATGCCGATGGCGGCCTTTTCTTTCCACTTTCTGATCTCTGCCATACTTCTGACATTGATCGGACATTTGGGGTCGTTGAGTTTGTGAGCATAGCAACGGTTGTAATGGCAGTATTCCACATATTCAAGAGCGGTGACCGGCTGCGAGGGCGGAGTGCGGTACTCCTGATAGGCGATACCGGCGAATTTCAATTCCGGGAACTCTTTTTTCAACGCCGGGATCAGGGTTTTGCTGTAATAATTGTACCAGAAGTCGGTGCGGCTGCCCTGCGCAGAACATTTTTCACATTCACATCGGATGGTGATATCGGCAGGAAAAAGGTTGAGGATTTCGAGATTCTGCTGTCTGATCGTTTGGGAAATACTTTCCAATACCTGCCTGGTGAATTCCGGATTGGACCAGCAGCCGGCGATACCGGCGATGTTCCGGGTGCCGCCGATTTGAGAGAAAATTTCCGGCTTGGTCCGGAATGCCTGTTTGACATTGTAGACCCGTACCCGGTGACCTCCGCCGATACGGTAGAGGCCGGCTTTGTCCCGGAATGAAGGTGTCCGGGAGTCGCCATTCAGAAAGTTCCGGGCCATCCAGATTTCAGTGGGGACATGGCGGTGCCAGTGGCAGGGGGACATCGCACGGATCTTGAATGCCGGAGTGAAGTTGTAAGCAAGTTTTGCCGGCAGGGTGTAACTGTTGCGTTTCGGCATGAATTCACCGTCGTCACCGGGCCACAGCCAGCGTACACTCAACTGGTTTTGCAAAAAGGAGTAGACAGAATAAAGTACCGCGCGCGGGGTGTTGCCGGCCAGATAAAGATCATTGCCCACGGCGTAAACGGCGACACTTTCAATAGCTTTTGCGTCGGGAAGTTTGAAACGTGCGGCCAGTTTGGCAACTGCCGGGGAAGTTGCCGGGGTGCCGAGATAGATGTTGAATTGTTCAGCAGGAGTTGATTTGGAAATAAAATCTGCTCCGGAAATCTTTTTCAATGCGGCAGTCAATTCGCTTGCGGCGTAATTTATTTCATTTCCGGGCTTTTCCGGCAGGACGATCTGCCATTGAGTTTTTCCGTTTTCAAACAGCGGAACGGCAACCGCACTTGAAAGCATAAGTGCGGAACAGCAGAAAGAAAGCCATTTTTTCATTTTTTTTAATCTCCATTGCATCATTTCAACATATCAAAGTCGTTTTTACGAGAGTTCGGTACAGGATATGAGAGCGTTTTCCATGACCTTTTTACAATATCCGCATTCGGAACAATTTTCTTTGCAGCGGGATTTCACCTGCCAGTATTCCGGAGTGATCCGGGCATTGTCCAGAACTTTGCCCCGGAAAAATATTCCGTGTCCGGGTTCGGTGAGGTCAAAAAAGTTGCCGGTGAATTTGCCGGAAGTGTACGCTTCCAGCACCAGACGCGGATTGCTGTGAGTCCGGGTCGCAAGCTTCAGCATCGGAACGATATCTTCATAATGACAGACATCTTCCGGGCGGATCAGCGTGGAGTGACAAAGATATTCCTCCTTGTGGGAATCATCTGCATAAAACCGGCGGCAGAAAATCGGATCCTGATCCATGCAGCATTCGCTCTGGCGCAATTCGTTCAAATGGGCGACCAGATTATCATGGAAGGTCTGCACGGCACAGTTGCGCAGACAGCCGCTGTTGGCAAGCAGGCAGATGTTTCTATTGTTTGCCTTTGCCCAATCGGAAATCTGCCGGAGAGTTTCCGGGTGATAATTTATATCCCGCTGGATGCAAAATCCGTCGAAACGTTCTGAAGCGTAATTCAACGCCTCCAGTGTTCCCAGTTTCATATTGACTGAAGCGCGGATCTCCAGTTGCGGAAAATGTTTTTTCAACACACCGGCAATGAACCATGAGGCGGTGGTCACCGTATCCAATGGGCAGATATCCATGAGGTCTCCGGTGATTTTCACCACCCGGTTCTGAAGCTCTTTGCTGATACATCCTGCGCCCAGACAGTTGGCATTGAAAAGAAGATTCAGTTTAATGCCCATTTTTCTGGTTTCAATAAGGTCTTCGGTCAGAATTTCCCACGCCTCATTTTCTTCCAAACCGGAGGCCTTTGCTGCAGGAGAACGTGCTCCGGGTTCATTGCCCGGAGCAAAATAAAGTTCTGCTGTCGAATCTGAGTAATCCTGCAGTATCTCCGGAAAACGTTCCTCTGAATACTCATCCGGATATTGATAACCGACCGAAAACTTCATATCAATCCAGTTTCCACTCTTTATGGCGTTTAAAGGGTTTTACAAATTTGTGTGTGAGTTTGCCCTGCGCTTCCAGATGGGCGTAGCAAGCCCGGATACAGCCGCGTCCGCCGCCGATGGCCGGATTGTTGCGGGTATGCATGATGCGCGGGCAGGGACCGCCGTTGCCGCGCGGGGAACCGTAATACTTGGCAGAAAGATATTCATCCATATAAGAGTCATCTTCCATTTTGATTTCCGGATCCCAGAAGGGATTGAATTCGGGATTGCCGCCGCTGTACGCATTGGAACAGCGCGCAAGATTCAGGTCACAATGTTCATATTCGATATCCCCGACCTTGAATTTTACGCTCTTGTCGGTGGGAATTGCCTGACCGGGGCACATTTTGGCACACAGTTTGCAGCGGTCGCAAAGAGTTCCCGGCAGAATCGGGGGATCGGTTTCAAGTTCCGCTTCGGTGATGATGAAAACCGCACGGACCATGGGGCCGAATTCCGGCGTCAGGATCATTTTGCTCCAGCCGATCTCTCCGAGGTTGGAAACCGCTGCTGCCACCCGGAAACTGATGGTGACATCAGGACAGGGCAAGCCCGGGGCGACCGGACGGCTCCGGAATTTTTTTTCTTTGCCCGGATAATCGGTGTAGCCGTTGTAACTGAATGCATCCCAGTTGGGCAGCGGGACTGCTTCGTAACCGTGGTCTTCGATAAAGCAGACGATCTGGCGGAGTACGTGCGGCATATAACGCCAGTTCATTCCGGAGTAGCCCATGAATTCATAGGTGGAAAACATCGTACCTTCTTCGATACCGCGCAGATATCCACGCGGAATCCGGAAGCCCAGACCGATAATTGATTTGGCATCCGGGAAAATATAACGCGGATCCATCTGTTTCGGAGCACCTTCCCAATTATCCATGGAACCGATACGGCAGATATCGGCACCGCAGGCCTTGGCAAATTTTTTCACATCTTTGGCTTTAAGCATAGTTGCCTCCATTGTATTTTATCATTGTTCATGTTATATTATACCATAATTACGGAGATTTGTCTATGTCTGTATCAAACAATAAAATACCATTTTCGACCACGTTGCGGAAAATACGTAAAATAATGCGGCAACCGCAGGAAAACGAACCATCTTTTCCCGCTGTTGATTTTATTCCCTGTGATTTGAAAATCTGGATTGGCAAGGATTCCGACTTTTTTCTCCGCTCCTTTTGTCACCACCGGATGATTCTGAAAATCATTCTTGCGGGAAGTGCGTCAACCAATATCGATGGGGTTCGTTATCGTTTGAAACCGTCGGATGCAGTTCTTTATTTTCCGATGCAGGTCCATTCGACCGAAACCGATGACGACGGCTTGTTTGAATATCTGGCGATAACTTTTGTTGCCGGCCGTGGAAGTTATGAGGCTTTGGATGTATTGAAAAACCGGGTGTTCGATCCCGATCCGGGAAACAATTTTATCACGGAACTTCTGGAGGCGTGGATCGAAAACCGGCAGGTTCGTGCAGAGTTTCTATTGGCTGAATTACTCTCCTGTGCCGTTTCCCGTCTGGCGGTAAAAGCCGACTTGACTGACTGCGAATTCGGTGATATGGCCGAATTCATCAGGAGAAATTGTCAAGGGGAACTTTCGGTCAAAAAAATCGCTTCGGAATTTGATATTTCTCCGCAATCCGTCCGGAGGATATTCAAGCGCAACATCACCGGTCTGACCCCGGCCGCACTGATCCGCCGGCAGAAAATGATTCTTGCCGGAGAGCTGCTGCGCAGAACAGAATTTTCTTTGCCGGAAATCGCCAGCCAGTGCGGATTTGCCACCGCATTTTCCTTTTCGCGAGCTTTCCGCAGAGCATACGGCATACCTCCGGCTCAGTACCGCAAAAAACATTTGTGAATGCAGACGCTTCCGGGGGATCGGCTGACAAATAAAAAGCCCCGCTGATCCCGAAAGAGCAACGGAGCTTGTTTTTATATTTCCGGAAATGGATTATTGCTGATTATTGGCAAAATATTCAAGGAGTTCCGGTTCAAGTGCCGGTATATCCTGGGGCATGTTGCCATTGCGCATTGAATAGTGTCCCAATACTCCGACTGCAACCGCATCCCGTGCCGCTACCGGATTGACATTGGTCTTGGCTCCATTGGCAACAAAGTCAAGGAAATTGTCAACAATCGGACCATCAGCACCACCGTGAGTGCCGTGACTGCCGGGCGAGGGTTTCAGATTATAAACAATATCCGGGGTTTCACGCGGACCGCGGCGGGTCCATACATGGACAGAGCAATTGCCGTGATCACCGATGTTTTCCACCCGGCCCTTGGTTCCGATAAAAGTGTAGTTGCGTTCAGCATCCGGCGAATAGTGGCATTGCATATAAGTTGCCTGAGCTCCATTTGCAAGCTGCATCATCACCATATTGTGGTCTTCAACATCAATGACCGGAGAGAATCCGGTCTGAGTCAAAGGCGGATACTGATCTTCGACCCATCGTGCATCACCGATAGTATCTTCGCTGCGACGTGCACACTTATCATAGATGCTCAACATTCCCATACCCACAACACGGCGGGTCACTGATCCCATCAACCAATGCATTACGTCAATATCGTGCGCACCTTTTTGCAGCAGCAGACCGCAGGTGTTCTTCTGTTCGGAGTGCCAGTCCCGGAAGTAGGCATCGCCGCCGTATCCGACAAAGTGGCGGCACCAGCCGCACTGGATGTCACCGATAATGCCAGAATCAATGATCTCTTTCATCTTGAGGACGACCGGGAAATAACGCATATTGTGTCCGAGGAAGATCTTCTTTCTGGTACGGAATGCGGTACGCAGGATCCGGTCGCAGCCTTCAAGAGTGATCGCCATGGGTTTTTCCAGATAAATATTTTTTCCGGCTTCCAAAGCGGCGACCGCGTGTTCCTCATGGCAATAGTCGGGAGTCATGATGAAAACAGTATCGATCTCCTTGTTGGCAAGAAGTTCCCTGTAGTCATCGACCAGGTCGGCATTGGGGAAAGTTTCGGTAAAATTCTTGAAATCAGGGAGTATTGCCTGACGGGCGGGCGGATCATAGGGATCAGCTCCCATAACGATTTCAAATCCCTTTTCCGGACGGTGGGCTTTGTAGGCATGTCTTCCTCTGCCGTAAACACCGATAACACCGATTTTGTGCATCTTCATAATAATAATTTCCTGACTTTATGTATTGATAAATTTATTATTTTACTGAACAGAATATAATTTTACCCAAAGCACAACTGCCCGGTTAAAGGAGTTAAACAGCGGTGTAATATAGCACTGGTCATTCAAAAACGCAAATCGCTGTCACAATGGTTCCGGATGTGAAACTTGAGCAAACTCTCCGCCGAATCCGATCTTTGCAGGAGGAAACTATTGCAGCGGGAACTGGAGAAACGCCTTTGAAATCGATGCCGGTCACACTTTTTTCGCCGCCATTTCTGATTATTCAGTTTTGCTGCGGTTACTTTCTGCCCCAGATGGTCAGGATGACGCCGAGGATACAGCCGATCATGCCGAGGATGGTGGTCAGCGGATATTTTTCTTTCCAGCGCAGGCGGCAGAAAATGGCAAAACAGCTGGTGTTGATCGCAATAAGAAGCGGCCAGACCAGTGCCGCCATGCCGCATTTTTTCATGGCATCAAGAGCTTGAAACAGGGCAAAATATTGCAGGATCGCCGCCGCCACCCAGCATCCGGTCACGATCAATGTCCGGCGGTTGAATATCCCCATCCCGAAACTGGTTTTCCGGACAAATACTTCAAAGAGCGAGATTGCCAGATTGCTTATTCCGCATCCCATGAAAAGTGCCGGAGTCAGAACCCCCGCCCGCCGGGTGGCTTCGGGAAGCAGCAGCGAACCGGTGAGCAATATCTGGTAGCCTCCGGAGAGCAGCAGTGCGATAATTACGCTCGGGATCCACTTTTTCAAATCGGAACTGACGCTGCTTTTTTTACTGAAAACAGCGATCAAGGTCAGTGAAATGAGGATTATCGCCACCCCGGCAAAGTTGACATAAGAGACCTTTTCGTGCAGAAAGATCAACGCAAAAAACATGGATAGCACCGCCGCAAGATTGCGGATGGCGATCGTCAGACCATTGTGGCCCCGTTTCAAAGTCAGCACCAGCATCGCCTGCGAAGCGGTATTGACGATCCCGGTCGCAATGGTGAATAAAAACAGCATTCCCCAATTGACTTCACCTGCCATGCTCCAGTCGGGCAGCAGGATCCATGCGATTGCGGAAGCGGTCAGATTTCCGATGGTAAAAAAATGAAAACTCGACATCTTGTCCCGGGCCAGAAAACTTAATGTCGCTGAAATCGAGGCAAAAAACAGTGCCGTAACAAAGGTCCAGATAAGTGCTGTCAACATATATAACCTCAAATCGATATATTTACGCTTGCAAAATATATTGCCGGGACACACTTTTTTCAAGTTGGCAGAATACATTTGACCGACATTTCAGCAAAGCAAAACTTGCAAATCAAATATCGGAGCATTATTTTATTACCAAAGCATATCATTAACAGGAATTTATACGGTGGAGTGGAAAGAGAAATTTGCCGCTGCGGGTAAAGAATTACTTGCAAAAGCCGGGAAAAGCATGTTGCGGATCATCGCGGCTCTGGCAATTATTTCCGGCATTGCTGCCTTGGGCTATTGGCTATGGCAGCCGGGAAGTTATGCTGCGCTGCCGGCGTATTCCAATAATGCGATCTGGCTCGGTCACGGCTGGCTGGGGGATGATGGCTGGTTCGTGCGCAATGAACGCAATAAAGATGATTTCCGGAGTGCAGCAAAAATTTCAGCTTTGTTCAAAAAACTTGCTGAAAATAAAATTTCCACCGTTTATCCCCACTTGTGCCCGGCGCAAATGGATGGAAAAATCGCTCCTTACGACAGCGTTCAAATCGAACGCTTTCTCGATTTTGCCGGACAGTACAACATCGAGGTTATCCCGTGGGTCGGAGGTGTTTTTGAGGAATCCGCCCGTCCCGCAGATGAGAATTGGTGCAAAAACTTTGCCGATTCGGTGGCGGAGCTGCTGGATAAGCACCCCCGGCTTGCCGGAGTGCAGGTCAATATTGAACCGATGCCCAGCGGAAACCGCGACTTTTTGCAATTGCTTGAGGAGCTGCAGGTCGCCGTGCAGGGCAGAACTTTGAGTGTTGCGGCTTATCCGCCTCCGACCAAATGGCATCAATTCCCGGATGTTCATTGGGAGGATGATTATATGCGACAGGTTGCGGAACGCTGCAGTCAGTTGGCGGTGATGATGTATGATACGGCTATCCCGCTGGAGAAATTTTATATCAAATTGATGCGGGATTGGACAACGCAGTTGGCCAAAACCACTCATCTGACCGGTTGCGAACTGCTGCTGGGAATTCCGGCGTATGAAGATGCCGGTGTCAGCTACCACAAACCCGAAGTGGAAAACATCAAATCGGCATTGTCCGGTATCTCCGGGGCAACGTGGAAAAACATGGTCAGTGGTATCGCCATTTACTGCGAATGGGAGATGAATGATGCAAAATGGCGCATCTGGCGCCGGTTTATCCGGTGATGCTGATCAAAAAACGCAGGATGTGAATATTGCAAATATAATCACGATCAGACAGCCGCAGCCGTATATATAATTTGCACCGCTGTCATCCTTATCGGATAAGCTTTGATGATTTATCCGGTTTTGCCGTATGAGTGCGGTGAAAAATAGAAATTCTCCGAAGTTTTTAAACATTATTTTTATCTCCTTTTGTGAGGCGAGATGAGATATTTTCCGCAGATCGGCTCAATTTCCGATCAATCAAATGGCAGATTCGGCTGATAACAGCGCACCGGAGCCGGTGGCGTGTAAGGTTTTTCCTGAACCGGACGACGGAAAAAAGCGATGATTTTTTTCAGCATGAACATGGCTGGACTCCTGAATTTTATTTTGTGTTCCATTTAAAAAGCAAGAGGGTTACGGCGGCAGTTGCCGCAAAGGTGTTAAATAAGAATTTGAACATTTTTCTTTTCCCTTTCCGGTTTTGGGTTTGATTTTTCTTTCTGTGCATAATATATTACAGTAGAGTGGACATTTTGTGTCCTGGCTGATCACGAAGACAAAAAATTTTTAAAAAATGTAATGCAATCCGGTGTTTTCAGTGGGAGTATGTTGGAGATTTTGAGAAGTTGTGAGAGGATTTGAGGGAGGCGATGGCATGTATGCTGTGTGCCCGGTGCCGACAACAAAACAAAGTGCCCTTTGCTAAAAAGATGACGCTGCTGGCGGAGGGTTCCCTGCATAGCACCAGCCATAAAAATACCGCCGTCAGGCGGAATCAAACACTGCCTCTCGCCGGTCGGGCGGTCAGCCCGACAGATCGGCGCCGCTCCAATCTACACCGTTTGCAAAACCGTTCGATCCACCCGGCGCCCGCGAGCGCCCGCCGACCGTAATATACAAAATAGAGGTAAAATTGTATGCCGATTCACAAATCACAGATGCACCGGTTGATGCGGATAGCCGCTTTGCTGAAAGAAAACCGTTATCCGAATTCCGAAACTCTGGTCAAAGAGTTCCGGCGCATCGCCGTTGAAGAAGAACTGGAGATCAATTGCGGCAAAAAGACGATTCTGCGGGATATGAAAGTTTTGGAACAGGAGTTCGGTTGTCCGCTGGCCTTTGACCGGGGACGTAACGGATATTATCTCAAACATCACGGATGGGACTTTATTGCGCCTGCGCTGCTGGACGAAAACGAGATGCTCGCCGCTGTCATCGGGGCCCGAATCGCCGAAGAGATCTTTCCGGCACCTTTGAAAAACAAAATCCGCAACGCTGTGGACTACCTGCTGCAAAACAACAATCCCGATTTTCTGGACAGTGCCAATATGGAGGGTTTGAATATTCTCTCCGGACTTTATGCCAACATCGATCCCGGGATATTTCAGACTTTGTTTCAGGCGTGGCAGAGCAACCATTGCGTAAAGATCGCCTATGCTGACTGGCAGGGGGAACTTACGGAGCGCATTATTGAGCCGCACACGCTGGTATTTTTCAATAATTCGTGGTACACCAAAGCATTCTGCCGGTTGAAAGATCAGCCCCGCACCTTTGCGTTGATGCGAATCAAGCGTGCCGAATTGCTGCAAGGTGATTTTGAACCGGATAAAGCGATCATTGAATCGGTCAATCCGGATGATTTTCTCGGGTTTGAAAAGGTCAGAAATGTAAAACTTCACGCAGAAAATTATGCGCTTGACCGGCTGAAATCTTCACCGCTGCATACCCATCAGGTGATCCACGATGATGGTACGGTGGAAATCCCGGCGGTGGCAAAGGAGGTATTGTTCCCCTTTATCCTGTCACAGGAGGGAATGGTCAGACTTCTTGAACCGGCCGGGCTCAGAGAAGAATTTAAATCCGGACTGCAGAAAATGCTTAATCAATATTGAACGGATGGAAATTAATATGATATTGGACAAGTTCCCATTCCTGATTTGCCCAAATGCCCTGCCGAAAGCCACTTTCCCGGAGTTTGCTGCAGCGGTATCGGAGACTCCTCTCAGAAATATCGGGATCCGGGCGGCGTGGCAGTCGTTTGCTCCGGGAGCGGTGGATTTGCTGAAAATCTGTGATATCAGCGTATCCGGCAACTTTGCCGCAGCGGAAAAGCGTGAACAGCTGTGGGAGGCGATGGAAGTGGCATCGCAATTTCATATCCCGCAAGTAAGTATTGCTTCTGCGCCGCAGTTGAGCATGGCTGACCAGCGCAGTTCGATCGCATTTTTCCGGGATGCTGCTGCGGCGGCGGAGGAAAAAGGATTGCGTTTCACTCTGGAAACTTACGGAGTCATTTCCCGTACGGCCAATGAGTGTCTGCAACTTTTGGAAGAGGTCGGTCATCCGGCACTTGAAATTTGTTACGATACGGCCAATGTCTGGCGTTTTGCGCCTGAATTCAAAACGGCTTCCGATCTCTTTAAAGATTTCTGCAAGCTCAAAGATCACATCGGATATGTGCATCTGAAAGATTTTGACCCCGAAACCGGAGAAATCATGATTTTAGGGCAGGGGAAAATCGATTTCCCGGCGATCTTTGCCAAATTGTCAGAGTGGGATTTTGACGGTTTTATCGGCCTTGATCTGGAAACCTCTTACGCCCGGAAGATCAACACGCTTGAAGCCCACAAGCATGCACTGCAGTATTCCCTGCAATATCTGTTTTGATTTACGGAGCGATCTCGCTCCTTGCAGTGTTGGCTGGAGCTGTTGCGATCTTTCTTATTGTTCAAATTTGGGTGTTCTGCACAGCAAATTGACATCGAGCCATGCTGCGACACAGGCAAATTTTTCCCGTTTGCGGTTGCGTGCGACCAGCCATTTGTAACGAACCGGTTCATCAGCGTAAAAGGCTATTGCATCGATATCATGTTCCCGGGCAATATAAACCGCTCTTTCGGCGTGTCCGGGCTGAGTTATGATGGTGAATTTATTCTTTTTGAAAACTGTTTTCGCCCGTACTACCGAATCGAGTGTCCGGAATCCGGCATAGTCCAGAGTCATTGCCGATTCCGGAACTCCAAGAACCAGCAGAGCGTTTTTCATGTCGGTCGGCTCATCGTAATCAGATCGGCTGTTGTCGCCGGAAATAAGAATGTGTTCTATTTTTCCGGCATGAAACAGTTTGGCGGCACTTTCAATGCGGGCATTGAAGTAGAGATTCGGATTGCCGGATCGGGTGATTCTGGCAGCTCCCAAAAGCAAAGCGGTTTGATTGGACGGTATGCTGTTGATATCGCTGTAACAGAAATCTTTGCAACTGATTATGGCGTGCTCGCAGCAGTAGATCATTACCACCGCAGACAAGCCGATGACTGCGGCGGCAATGAGGGAAATCAGGGAAATTTTCCAGAACTTTTTCATCATTCTGTCCGCTGGTTGATTTTGCCGGTGACTGCCATGAGCACTCCGAGAATGATTGCCAGTATTATGGTTCCGGCAAGCAGAGACAATTTTTCCATTCCCAAAATGATGTAGTTGACAAAGTAACTCAATGCAAAGATGATTCCACTGAGAAGTGCCGGGAGAAATCTGCCGAGGAACATCCGGACATAAACACTTACCATCGCAACAACTACTGCGGCACTTACCGCATATCCGCAACCAAAGCCGATCTGTTCACCAAATGCCAGCACCATCAAATAAAAGAGTACCGGTGCACCGGCGGCGATCACATACTGCAGCGGATGAATTGCAATACGGGTGATAAATTCACTTATCAGCAAGGTGAAGAAAAAGATGATGAGAAAATATGTGGCATATTCCATCAAACGCTCCAATTGCTGGTAAGGCCCGGCGGAAATGCACAATTCGACTTCGGCTTCCGGGGTGTTGCCGGGGATGAGATGCATGAAGTTCCAGCGGGCGGAAAAGTTATCGGCGGTGATGGTTCGTTCTTCCGGCAGAGCAGTTCCGGAAAATCCGGGGCTGTCCCATTTGCCGGAGATGAACACTTGAGAAGTTTCTGCCTTGGGGATAAATTTCAATTTGCGGCTGCCCCGGAGCTTGAGGGAAATATTGCATTCCGTGCTGCCGACCGGAGAGACGATGATATTATTTTTTTCAAATGTTACCGGGAGCGATTGGTTTCCGGCACTGGCTGAGATGCTTTTCACACCTTTGATATCGGAAATTTTCAGAACCAGTTTCTCTCCGGGATTTCCGGTGGTCACATCAAGATTGATCCCGGCGTTGTAAATAGTCATACTGTAAATGCCCCGGTAACGGACTTCCGGAGTGATTTCGGAAGTGATATTCAGCGTTTTAACTGGAGAAACCATCTCTACAACTTGATCACCACCCCAGCTTTCTGCAATATTTTGCTGAACTTTGCCGGCATTGCTGTTGCGTTCAGATGAGAGGTTGCGAATCATGCTGAGCGGGATTTGAAAGATCAGCAACGCCGCAATGACGATAGTTATTTTGACTATCCAACGGGAACTGTTGCCCGGCAGATCCGGCAGAAACCGGCTTTCATAATCTGACTTCCGGAATTGAGGCTCGGGGGTGACAACAGGTGCGGCGGGGGCGGAGGAGTCTTCCATTTTTCTGTCCTTTCAAATTAAGAGTGTTGAATAAAATCAATAACTGCTGACATACAAATATATGCAGCAATTTTTTGAACGCTGTTTTTTGGAATCTGCTCTTAATATAGCATGGACGATTGGAGATTTTTAGTCCAAAAATCTGGAAGTTATTAACAATTTTCGCCAGAGACAATTCCTGATTGCAAGAATGATGATATTGTACCTGCGTTCTCCTACTTTTTTTGTGCGGTAATGACTGCGGCAAAGATGATGGCGCAACCGATAAGTTCCCGTACCGAAAGCACTTCGTGAAGGAAAATCCATCCGCCGAGTGCTGCAAAAACCGATTCCAGACTCATCAGCAAGGTTGCCGTTACCGGATGCAGATATTTCTGTGCCACCATCTGCAAGGTAAATGCTATTGCGCTGGAACAGATTCCGCAAAAGAGCCAATATGGTGCTGTCGCGGCAATGTTTTCTGCGATCCACGGCTCTCCGGCGACCGGGGAAGCCATCGAAGCAAGTACGGTTGCTACCGCAAATTGCAGTGCAGACAATCTGACACAATCACATTTGGCTGCGTAGTGGTCGATGACCATGATGTGGATCGAGTAGATAAATGCGCAGATGATAACAAAGATTTCGCCTTTGCCGATGGAATCGATCCCGCCGCAAAGCAGCCACGATCCGACGAGAGCCAGTCCCACAGCCAGCCAGAGGATCCGGGAACTTTTACGTTTGAAAAAGAGCCCGATCACCGGGACGATCACGATATACAGCGCAGTGAGAAATCCGGTCTTCCCTGCACTGGTGTACTTCAAACCGAATTGTTGACAGATACTTGCTGCTGAAATGACAATTCCGCACCACAATCCGCCCCAAAGCAGATCTTTTCTTGCTTCCGGTGTCCCGGCATCTCCCCAGACGGTCAGGCGTTTGAATCTGACCAGATCAAAGATCATGATCACCACCGCCAGAGCGATGACTGCAATTGCTGAACGGAATGCAGTAAAGAGCATCGGTTCGACCAAACGCATTCCGCGGCTCTGTGCGGAAAATGATATTCCCCACAATACCGTGGCAATCAGCATCGCCAGCGAACCCCAAAATTTTTTCATAATATTCCCCTGTATTGGCAGATTCAGCTGTAAACTTTTTCAAAAGAGTTGTAAAATATCACCGGAAGAGATGTTTTGCAAGCAGCTGCATCAGGAAGTTTGCCGAAATCTCTGCAGAATATTGGTTGTCACTTGTAAAAACGGCGTTTCGGCGTTATATTATCTTTTTGATAAAATGCTGTTTACATTAATTTTAATGAAAGGATATTATTATGTCGGAAGATTTCAAAAGCCAGGAATTGATGGACAAGATTGTAAGTCTGTGCAAACGCCGGGGATTTGTTTTCCCCAGTTCTGAAATATATGGCGGTTTCAATGGATTCTGGGACTACGGCCCCTACGGTTCCCGCATGAAACGTGCTATTGAAAATCTCTGGTGGCACGAAATGGTCGAAACCCGGGACAATGTCGAAGGACTTGATTCAACCATCATCGCCAATCCCACCATCTGGAAAGCTTCCGGTCACATCGATCAGTTCAGCGACCTGATGACCGACTGCAAAGACTGCAAGGCCCGTCACCGGGTCGATCAGATGGAAGATCCCACCACCTGTCCCAACTGCGGTTCCAAAAATCTTACCGAACCCAAAGAGTTCAATCTGATGATGAAAACCTTTGTCGGTCCGGTTTTTGACGATGAACACGTCGCTTATCTGCGCGCCGAATCCTGCCAGCCGATCTTTGTGGATTTCCACAGTGTCCGGATTGCTGCCCGTCAGAAACTTCCCTTTGGTGTGGCGCAGATCGGTAAAGCTTTCCGTAACGAGATCAACCCCCGCAACTTCACCTTCCGCAGCCGGGAATTCACCCAGATGGAAATGGAATTTTTCTGCGACGGCGAAGAGGGCATGGAGTGGTTCGAATACTGGAAAGAACAGCGCATCAAATATTACCGGGACAAACTCGGATTCTCCGATGATTTCATGCGCATTTACGAGCACGAAAAACTTGCCCACTACGCCAAAGCTGCGATCGATATCGAAGTCAAGTTCCCCTTCGGCTGGGGCGAATTGGAAGGTGTCCACCATCGCGGAACCTGGGACCTCTCCCGTCACAGTGAATTCTCCGGCGAAAATTTGCAGTATGTTGACCATGACAACCGCCGCACCCTGATGCCGACCGTTATCGAAACCAGTGTCGGTCTCGACCGTACCATGCTGGCTCTGCTCTGCCGCGCCTACGATGAGGAAAAATCCGCCACCGCCAAAGAAGGCATGGATGAAGATACCCGTGTCGTGCTGCATCTGCCCGCTCTGGTCGCTCCGATCCAGGT
>JAZRNP010000196.1:0-5062 GCA_045648225.1 Victivallaceae bacterium
CATTTTAAAGGATTGCCGCTGTCATAGTTGAATTTTCCCGTGGCTGGATCGAAGAGCAGCAGACGGTGCAAAGTTTTCGCTTCCATTCCGGAACTTTCGCCCATCCGTTTGGCTGCCCGTCCGGTCGGAGCCGCCAGAGCAAGTTTGACCTTTGCCGCTTTGGCCCGGCGGACGATTTCACCGATAACGGTGGTTTTACCGACACCGGGGCCGCCGGTGATGATGGTCAATGGAGAACTGAATACCGATTGGATCGCCTGATGCTGTTTTTCATCCAGCACCAGATCGCCCCGGGAGGCAACTTTGGCCAGACGCTGACCGGCAAATTTTTTGCATCCGGCCAGTTTGGCGATCATCCGGGGAAGTTTGTTTTCAGCATGGAGCAGATAAGGAGTGTAACAATAATCTTTTTCCAGAAACAGCAGACGTTTTTCAATTGCGTTTTCCAGACCGCTCCGGGCGGCTGGAAGCGGCTGGCCGGTCAGTTCCGCACTGCGGGCGAGCAACTCATCCACCGGGGCGCAGACATGGCCCTCACTGATCATATTATTTATGGTGAAAATTGCCGCAGCACTCATGCGTTCAACTGAATCCGCAGCAAAACCCAATTCCTGTGCCACCGCATCCGCTTTTAAAAATCCGATACCGTTGATATCTTCGGCCAGACGGTAGGGATTGGCCCGGACGGTTTCGACGGTACGTTCTCCGTAGCATTTGAGCAGCTTCTGACAGTATGCCGGGGTCAGTCCCAAGCCCTGCAGGAAAATCATATCTTCCCGGTGATTGCGGGAATTTTTCCACACTTTGGCAATGGTCATTGCCTTTTGCCTGCCGATTTTGGGAACTTCACAGAGCCGTCCGGGGTAAAGATCCAGAATCCGGATGGTTTCCCTGCCGAAATGTTTGACGATAGCTGCGGCCGTTTTCGGGCCGATACCGGTGACCTGACTGCGCAAAAAGCGTTCGATCCCGGCGATGCTGGACGGCGGAACCACCCGGAATGTATCCACCCGGAAACGGAGCCCGAAAGTTTCATGCTTTTCAAAATGACCGTCGGCTTCAAAAGATTGTCCCTCAGCACATCCGGGAATTACTCCGCAGATGGTCAGACGGCGTTCATCATCGCTCAAAACATCAGCAACACAAAAACCCGTATCCTCGCTTTGAAATCGGATACGGGTGATCTCCCCGGTCAATCGGGTTTTGGTTAAAAACTGGATCTCCGGCATCGGCTCCCCGGGAAAGTTTATTTTAAATTACTTTACTGAAACGGAAATTTTCATCTCTCTGCCGGAAGCGTGCTGCAGCGTGATTTCCCCGTTGCCACGACGGAGTGCTTTGATTTCAACTTCAGCATCGTAGCGGTACAGCGGCCAGAAGCCTTCCCGGTCATGCTCTATGGAGATCCGGAAAAGCCGGCTATCGGCAGATTTTACCTGCCATTTGGCAGTATCGGACTCTTCAAGTTTGAACTCCACATCTTTTCCCGGAGCGATGCTGACGGAATAACCGTTGGCATCGAGCTCTTTCATCCGGTAATAGCGTTCATCGATCAGCGGAGTTTTGCTGTTTTCAAGTGCTGAAACCGGACGGGGAGATTCAAATTCAGCTTCGATATCCTCAAAAACGATCCGGGAATTTTTTGCTGCAGTCAGCACCACCGCCAGCTGCACTGCTTCCCGGGGGATGGTCAGTTGCGCCCGGACCTTGCTTTTGCGGCTTTGGGCACTGAAGCGGATCCCATCTGCATAATGGGTGAGTGGATTACCTTTGCTGTCAAAAACGATATAGCTGATCCGGCCCAGACCGCTGCCCCGGACTTTTGCACTTATTTCAAGGATATCCCCGCTTACCGGATATCTGGATGAGATCAGTTCGGTTTCCGCATCGAGTTCGGCGGCAAACTCGTCAGAATCCTCTCCCGGAACGATCCGGAAATTGCCGTTTTCCAGCTTCCATCCCGGAATGTTTCTGCCGGAGGCCCCTTTGAAATCACCATTGATTTTCAGATCCTCTCCGGCAATCAGATTCAGTACGCCTAACACAGTTGCCAGCAATAATATATTTTTCATATTCAACTCCTTTTCCGGGGTCTCCCGTTTGCTGAAAATTACAATGTAAATATAGGTTGTTTTACGACGGTTGTCAAGGCTGGACCGGAGGTTTTTTGAAAAATATTGTACCGGCGGCTGATATCTCGGAATGGCTGCAAAAGAAGGACTGCTGCATATTCCGGAAGATTCTGCAGCAGCCCTGTGCTGCTCCGCTGAAACAGAGTGCTCTCCTCCATCACACGCTCTTTCCCGGCGGAGCCGGTGCCGTACGGCACAATTTCCAATCTAATTTGTTTTTTTCTTTTATCAAGAGTTTAGGGATCTGTTTTCGGCAAAATCTGCATTAAAAATTGATTTTTAATCAAGGTTGTGCTATATTATGTATTTTGAAATCGTTTGAAACTGCAAATCTAAAATCTGGGGGCAGAAATATGGCAGAAAAAATTTATAAGGACAGTGCCCTTCTTAAATTCGGAGGACATGAAGTCGAACTCCCGGTCGTGACCGGTACTGAAGGTGATAAAGCCTTGGATATTCAAAATCTCCGACGTTCTACCGGTTTGGTCACTATCGACCCGGGCTTTGCCAATACTGCCAGCTGCCGCAGCCAGATCACCTATATCGACGGCGAACGCGGTATTCTGCGTTACCGGGGTATCCCGATCGAAGAACTGGTCAGGAAATCCACTTTTGTCGATGTCGCCTATCTGCTTGTGCACGGTACGCTGCCGACAGAGCAGGAACGGTTGGATTTTTCCAGTATGCTCAACTTGAACAGTTTGATCCACGAGGATATGCGCCACTTTTTCGATCACTTCCCGCAGGGTGCCCACCCGATGCACATCCTGTCGACCATGATCAACGCCATGGCGGCGTTTTATCCCAATGTGGATATCAATACTACGGTCGCCAATATTGAACAGTCCTGCGCCCGGGTGATTTCGATCGTCCGTACCATTGCCGCCTTTGCTTACAAAAAGTCCATCGGCGAACCGATCGTTTATCCCCGGCATGATCTTTCATATTGCGCAAACTTCCTCAATATGATGTTTGATTCTCCGGTGCGTCCCTATCACATCAGTCCGGAAGCGGTGCGTCTGCTCAATATTCTCTTCATTCTTCACGCTGATCACGAGCAGAATTGTTCAACCTCCGCAGTGCGGGTAATCGGCAGTGCCCAGGTCAATCTGTATGCCACTATTTCGGCCGGAACATCTGCGCTTTCCGGACCGCTTCACGGCGGAGCCAATCAGGCGGTTATCGAACAGCTCCGCATGATCCACAAAGATGGTGATATCGGCAAATTCATCAAGATGGCGAAGGATAAAAACAATCCTTTCCGGCTTATGGGTTTCGGCCACCGGGTTTATAAATCATATGATCCCCGGGCGGTTATTATCCGTAAAGAGTGCGAGAATTACCTCTCCCGCATCGGCAGCAACGATCCGCTGCTGGATGTCGCACGCCGTCTGGAGGAGGTCGCATTGAAAGATGAATACTTCATCGAACGCAATCTCTATCCCAATGTCGACTTTTACACCGGCATCCTCTACCGGGCAATGGGGATTCCGGAAAATATGTTTACGGTGATGTTCGCGCTCGCCCGCTTGCCCGGATGGGTGGCGCATTGGCGTGAAATGATCGGAGATTCGACCAAGATCGTCCGTCCCAGACAGCTCTACATCGGCCGGACTCTGCAGGAGATCGGTGAGGAACTTGAAACCCGCAGTTCCCGTTTTCTGCTTTGATCGGCATTTAAACTGTAATAATTTCTCCCGTCTGCAAAAGACGGGGATTTTTTTGTAAACAGGAGAGTTGGTATGAACGACAAATTTTCTCACAGTGTCACCACGGAAAAGAAACCGTGGACTCACCTTGACTTCGGTGACCGGCAGGGAATGGACTTTTCTTTCGGTATTATTTCCGACCGGACCGGGCGGCCCACTCCGGGAATTTTCGAAGGGGCGATCAAGACATTCAACCGGATGCGTCCGGAATTTGTCATCAGCGTCGGAGATTTTATCGAAGGCGGTTGTATGGAGGATTTTTCTGAACCGTTTTTGCAGAAGCAATGGGATTATATCAAGCCGGAGATCGAAAAGTGCATCCCGCCGTTTTTCTATGTCGCCGGAAATCACGATTATTCTCCGCCGGGAGCCAACAGCAACAGCGCAGCTTTGTGGAACCGGATGTTCGGTGTTTCCTACTATTACTTTATCTACAAAAACGTTCTCTTTCTCTGCCTGAACAGCAACTGTTCCAGCTCCGGTTTGGGCGAAGAACAGCTGCAATGGGCGCTGCAGGTACTTAAAGAAAAATGCGACGTCCGCTGGACATTCATCTTTCTCCATCAGCCCGCCCGCTGGCTTCAGGAGGAATTCGCCCAAATCGAAGATGCCATTTATGAACGCAACTACACCGTCATTTCCGGCGATATGCACCATTATACCAAATATGTCCGTAACGGCAGAAAATATATCATGCTCGGAACTACCGGCGGCGGTGATTGTCTGGTCGCTCAGGGTAAGCGCGGTGTTCATTTCGGCGAATTCGACCACATTACCTGGGTCTCCATGTGCGGCGATCAGCCGGAATTCACCAACATTGCGGTGAGCGGTATCTACGACGAAAACGTGGTGACTACCGAAAAGATCACCTGGTTGACTCCGAAGTATTTCCGCGCCAACAAAAAAATCTCTCCGGATGAAGCCGAACGCCTGCGCAGTCAGGGTATCTTTATCGAGGAAACGCAATTTTAATTTTCCCTCGCATCTTATTTTCCAATTTTATCGAGCATTGTAAAAAAAATCAGGGCTGCTGCAAATTTTTTGCAGCAGCCCTGTTGATTTCGGTCAGGATCTCAAATCGGATCAGGCCTTGGCCTCATCCTTTTTTTCTTCCTTGTCAGCATCGAGAGCTTCCAGTTCAGCTTTGTCAGCCAGAGACATATTGCCTTCGACCTGACCGTTGTCGAGGAAGTTGATCTTTCTCGTCTTGAGGTCACGGAA
>JAZRNP010000197.1:0-4183 GCA_045648225.1 Victivallaceae bacterium
CGGCGATGATCAACTTTTCCAGCGGCCAGGAGGTCGCCATGGCCGCCGCCCGCCGCGCCGGAATCAAAAAGATCCTCACCAGCCGGAAGTTCCTCGACAAACTCAAATGGGAAGTCACTCCGGAAATGGTTCTGCTGGAAGACCTCGCCAAAACCATTACCAAAGGCGACAAGATCCGGGCATTGCTCATGACACTGCTGCTTCCGGCACGTACCATCATCCGCAACATTGCGCCTTCGAGCTGCTATAATATGCACAATCAGGCGGTACTGCTCTTTTCCAGCGGTTCCACCGGAACTCCCAAAGCAGTCATGCTTACTCATCACAACCTCACCTGCAACACCTTGTCCTTTGTGCGGGTGGTCGATTTGAAACGGGGAACCGACCGGATCGCCGGAAACCTTCCGATGTTCCATGCCTACGGATTTATGGTCGGCTTTGCCTTCCCCTCCATTTTCGGCACGATGTCGGCTCTGCTGCCCAATCCGCTTGACGGTGCGGCACTGGTCAAATCGGTGCGCGAGCTCAAGCTGACCATTCTGACCGCCACCCCGACCTTTTTGCAGAAATATCTGATGAAAGCCACCGGAGAAGATCTCAAGAGTCTCCGTCTGGTCGTCACCGGTGCCGAAAAGCTCCGCCCGGAACTCGCTGTCAAATTCCGCGAAATGACCGGACGCGACATCATCGAAGGCTACGGATGCACCGAATTGTCCCCCATTGCCACCATCAATTTGAGCAACTCCATTTTTAACCTCGGTGCCAAAGCTGACCATCCCGGCAGCATCGGCTGCCCGCTTCCCGGTATCCATATCCGTATCGTCGATCCCGATACCGGCGTGGAACTGGCTCCCGGTTCCAGCGGCAGAATGCAGGTGATGGCCGGTTCTGTGATGAAAGGTTATCTCAATGACGAAGACCTCACCGCCCGGGTGCTTCAGGACGGTTACTATGATACCGGCGACATCGCCAAAATGGACCTTGACGGTTATGTCTACATCACCGGACGGGCCAGCCGCTTCAGCAAGATCGGCGGTGAAATGGTTCCGCATGAAGGTGTGGAAGAAGCGATCGCCCGCATCCGCAGCAGAGAAAACCGGGAAATCGCCGTCGCCGGCAGAGGCGACAGCCGCAAAGGTGAACGTCTGGTGGTATTCTACACCGCCGACGATTTTGATGTCGCCGAAGTCATCGAAGCCATGCGCAAAGAGGGTATGCCCAACATCTGGATCCCCAAAGCTGATGACTTTGTGAAAATCGATGAACTTCCGCAGTTGGGCAGCGGTAAGCTCGATCTGGTAAAACTCCGCCAGATGGCGGATGCACTCTGATCAACAACTTTTGCGTAGGAGCAGAGAAACAATATGAGTTTTGCTGAAAAATCTCAGGCCGCCGCCGATAAACTCGGCACGATCCGCATCGTACCGGTACTGGTACTCAACGATGTGGATTCCGGATTGAAAATGTGCGAGATCCTCGCCGAATGCGGACTTCCTGCCGCTGAAATCACCTTCCGCACTAACGCTGCAGAAGCGGTGATCAAGGCTGCTTCGGAACGTTTCCCGGAACTTTATCTCGGTGCCGGAACCGTACTCAATGTCCGGGATCTTCACCGGGCTTTTGATGCCGGAGCCAAATTTGCCGTTGCACCGGGTTTCAATCCGACCGTGGTCAAAGAAGCTGCTGCGAGCGGATTTGCCTTTGCTCCCGGCGTCTGTACCCCCAGCGAAGTCGAACAGGCGATGGAATATGGCTGTCATTTCCTCAAATTCTTCCCGGCAGAAGCTTCCGGCGGAGTGAATTTCCTCAAATCGCTCATCGCTCCCTACAAGCATCTCGGTGTCCGGTTCATGCCCACCGGCGGCGTCAGCACCTCCAATGTTGCTGAATATCTCGCCATCAAAGAGGTCGTCGCTGTCGGCGGCACCTGGCTCGGTAAAAACAGTGATATTGAAAGCGGTAATTGGGATGCCATCCGTCAGGCGGTCAAAGCCGCTGTCGAATTGAGCAAAAACTGCTGAATTCAGTCACAATTACTTCCCGCCAGTATCCTTCGGGGTACTGGCGCATTATTTTTCACCGGTCTGGTCATGGAACATTGCGATCAACTTGAAAATCTGCTGCGAAGTCACTTCGGATTTGAAAACTTCCTCGATCATCAGAAAGAGGTGGTCAACCGGATCGTCTCCGGAGAAAATCTTTGTGTCGTCATGCCCACCGGTGCCGGAAAATCCCTCTGCTATCAGCTCCCGGCATTGCTGAATGACTCCTATACACTGGTGATCTCTCCCCTTATCGCCCTGATGGCAGATCAGGTGGCGGCATTGCAGAAACGCAATATCCCGGCGGCTTATATCAACAGTACAGTCTCCTTTGCCGGACAGCTCGATGCAGTTCGCCGCGCTGAAAGCGGTGAACTCAAACTGCTCTATGTCGCTCCCGAAAGGCTGCAAACCGACTTTTTTTACGATTTTCTGCTGCGGACACCGCCGGCGATGCTGGTCGTTGATGAAGCTCACTGTATAAGCGAATGGGGGCACGATTTCCGTCCCAGTTACCGCCGGATCGGTTCGATTGCCAAAAAAGCGGGAATATCCCGGATCTGTGCTTTTACAGCTACGGCAACCCCGGAGGTGTGCGCTGATATAAAAGTCCAGCTGCTTGCTCCTGATATGCAGTTGACTGTTGCCGGATTCCGCCGTCCCAATTTGAGCTTCAAGGTACACGCCTGCCAGGGCGGCAAAGATGCCAAACTGGCCATAGTAAAAAAACTTCTGAAAGAAAAAGTTTCCGGAGCCACCATCATTTACGCTGCGACAAGACAAGCGGTCGATGAACTGGCCGGATTGCCCGGGATACGCAAATATCACGCCGGGATGAATAATGACGATCGCCAGAGTGCCCAGGATTATTTCATGAATGATCCGGCTCCGGTACTGGCGGCCACCAATGCGTTCGGCATGGGGATCGACCGTCCGGATGTGCGGAGAGTTATCCATTATCAGCTGCCCGGTTCGCTGGAGGCCTATTATCAGGAGGCCGGTCGTGCAGGACGGGATGGAGAAAGTGCCGAATGCCTTCTGCTTTTCAGCTATGCTGACCGCTACATTCAAAATTTCCTGATCGACATGAACAATCCGCCGCCATCGCTGGTGCGTTCAGTTTACCGGGTATTGCGGAAACTTTTTCATGAACACCCGGAACAGAAGATTCTGGAAATAAGTTCCGCCAATTTGCAGAAACTTGTCTCCGGTTCCGCCAGTGACGGCCAGATCAATGCTGCACTGATCATTCTGGAAAAATCCGGAGCCATCATCCGTCACACCCGGCAGACCGGTTCCGGAACGATCCGTTTCACCGCTGATACCGCCGGATTGAAAATCCTGCATCAGGAGGAAAAAACTCAGCGTTCCCGTTTTATCAGGCGCATGATCGACCATTTCGGCGAACGCCTCCACTCCCCTCTGGAAACAACCATTGATGCCATGGCAGAAATAAGTTCGCTCTCTTCAGAGCAGATCCGGCGGGTGCTCAATGCCCTCAACAACGACATTCTCCTCTGGGAAAACAGTTTTTCCGGACGGGCGATCGAACTGGTCGATCCGGAACAAATCGAACCGCCCATCGATGATAAAGAACTTGATCTGCGCCGGGATTACGAACAGGCCCGTCTTGATGCAGTGGTTCATTACGGTTCGTCTCACAATTGCCGTCAGGTGGAGCTGACCGGATACTTCGGAGAAAAACCGGACAACTGGCAATGTGGAATTTGCGACAACTGTTCTGAAAATTCTCCTGAAGCACTGTCGAACAGCGGCATTTCAGACAGCGATATCCGACTTGCACTGCGGGCTGCTGAACTGCTCAACGGCAGAGTGGGGGCCGGAAAACTTGCTCAGATCCTCTCCGGCAGCCGTTCGGCAGCGATCGTTGCAGGGAACTGGCACCGCAATGCCTGTTTCGGAACACTCCGCAAACTGAAACTTGCCAAAGTCGAACAGCTCATAAGGACACTGATCTCCTCCGGAGATCTGGAAAAGATCGAACGCAACGGATATCCCTGCCTCAAACTTTCCGAAAAAGGCCGTGCCCATTTATATAAATAACCGGGCCCGTGTCAGCAGACGGCAGATTTACTTTGAATTGTTCTGCAGCTGATAGAGATTTCTGACCAGCTTGACGG
>JAZRNP010000198.1:0-3011 GCA_045648225.1 Victivallaceae bacterium
CGGAGCGCCTTCTGCAATCTTGCGCCCGTGGCAACGTCCAGCGCGGACATACTGTCGTCGAAGATAAGGACGTCGGGATTTTTCAGCAATGCGCGCGCGATGGCGAGACGCTGTTTCTGACCGCCGGACAAACTGGCACCGTTTTCGCCGATAATGGTGTCGTAACCATCGGGGAGCTGCAGGACGAATTCCTCAACATTCGCCATTCTGGCGGCGGCGAATATCTCCTCGTCTGAAACCTCCCGTTTGACGGCATAGGCGATATTGTCCCGGATCGAACCGGAAAAGAGGAACGGTTCCTGAAGCACGATACCGATATTATCCCGGTAAGAATTCAAATTGAGTTTTCTTATATCGTAATCATCCACTCGGACCACGCCGCCGGTAACATCATAAAAACGCAGCAGCAGATTGCTGATCGTCGATTTTCCCGAACCGGAAGGGCCGACCAGAGCGACCTTCTGGCCCGGCCGGATATGAAGCGAAAAATCATCGATGGCAGGGCCTTTTTCCTGAACATAGCTGAATATCACATTTTTAAATTCGATTCTGCCGCTCAACTTGCCGACATGAATAGCGTTGGGCACTTCCTGAATTTCCGGAATGGTATTGAGCAGTTTGACGATCCGGCTGGCTCCGACCATGCCCTGAGCAAAAGTGATCGACATACCGGAAAGTATATTTATCGGATTGAGCATCATACCCACATAGGTGTAGAAAGCGACAAATTCGCCGATGGTGATGCTGTTGTCTTTGATAAACCAGATGCCGACACCGATGATGGAAAGATAGGTGAGCAAAGCGATAGTATCAAAGATCGCCCACAATCCGACACCATCGACGGTCAAGCGCATCTGCATATCGGCAAGCGGACGGAGATTCTGGAAAAACTTCAGGCATTCGCTGTGTTCTTTGGCAAAAGATTTCACCACTTTCACACCGCTCAACGTTTCTGAAAGGTTGGCGGAAATTTCCGACATCTTTTCCTGAATCACCATCGAATCCTTGCGGATCTCCCGGCGGAAATAGTGAAAGTTGACATAGTGTATCGGAATGGTCAGAAACACCAGCAGCCCCATTTTCCAGTTGATCACCAGCAGCAGCACGGCGATCAGACACAGTTGGAATATCTGCTCTCCGAACTGGGTCATCGTCCGCAGCAGCACCTGAAGCATCGCCACATCGCTGATGACATTGCTGATCAGCTTACCGGTACGGTATTCTTCATAAAACTTGAGTGAAAGGCTCTGCAGATGGTTGAACACCTTTTGCCGGAGATCGATCATCACCCGGACACAGAGATAGTCCAAAGTGTAACAGGCAATGTAACGCAGCATGGAACGCATCAGATAAAGGATGACCATCACGCAGGCGATCACCCAGTACAGCACCACATCGGCATTGGGCAAAATGCGGTCAATGGAAACTTTGAGCATCCATGGCAGAGACAATCCGACCATATTGAAAAGGATCAGGGTTGCAATTGAGCCGAAGAGCATCGACCGGAATGGGCGCAGCAGAGCCCAGACTTTGTCGAACGACTGGTTTTCGTAACCGTCCAGAATAGTTTTCCGGTCCGGTTCCTGGCGATATCGCTTCATTTTTTCTGCAAACAGCCTCTAAAAAATCATTAACTTGGTTTAAGGTCATCTTTGCTTGTATCAAATATAGCATCCGGGCAAATCTTTTCAAGGCTGTTTCTGAAAAAAACGCAGTTTTTAAGGAGATGGCGGTACGCTCCGGGGACAAAACGCCAGTTTCAGCGTGATTTATTCTGCTTTTCGGTAAAAAATCTCTTGACAAAACTGTTTTCAGCGTTATATTAGATGACGTGGACAGAAACAGAAGGATTCACAAATGTCTTTGTATATTGGCAAATTTTTTAACTTTATCAGCTTCTACTATTACTTTAGAGGCGGGGTTTGCCGTACAATGATTTGATACTTTCAATGAACATTGCATTGCAAACTCCGTAACGAATTTCAACGTTGCGGAGTTTTTTTTTGGAAATAATATCAGAACCTTGCATATAGAGGAGAATTTTTAAAATGGTTATCATTCTGAAGGACAACGCAGATAAGCGGCAGCTCGATGCGCTCACGCGTTGGGTGGAAACTCAAAACGTTCAAGTACATCAAAGTCATGGTGCCAAGCACACCATTCTCGGTCTGGTTGGTGACACGGTGCACATTGACATTGATATGATCAAACAGCTGGAAATCGTTGAAGACGTCCGCCGCATTCAGGAACCGTTTAAAAGTGCCAACCGCAAATTTCATCCGCTGGACACCGTGATCGATGTCAATGGCGTCAAAGTCGGCGATGGCAATCTGTGCGTGATCGCCGGCCCCTGCTCCATTGAAAGCGAAGCCCAGATCATGACGGTCGCCCGCAGCGTAAAGCGTTCCGGTGCCTCCATGCTCCGGGGCGGAGCCTTCAAACCCCGCACCTCGCCTTACAGCTTTCAGGGGATGCGGGATGAAGGTATCAAACTGCTGCTGCAGGCCGGCAAAGATACCGGATTGCCGGTCGTGACTGAAATCATGGACATCTCCCAGCTCGATCTTTTTGCCGATGTCGATGTCATTCAGGTCGGAGCCCGCAATATGCAGAACTTTGAACTGCTCAAGCAACTCGGCCGCTGCAATAAACCGATCCTGCTCAAACGGGGATTGAGTGCGACCTATCAGGAGTTGCTGATGAGTGCCGAATACATCATGGCCAGCGGCAACGACAATGTCATGCTCTGCGAACGCGGCGTCCGGACATTTGAAGATTACACCCGGAACACCCTGGACATCTCCATGATCCCGGCGATGAAAGAACTTTCCCATCTGCCGGTCATCATCGATCCCAGCCACGCTGCCGGAATGGCCCGCTTCGTTTCTCCGCTCTCCCGTGCGGCGGTCGCCGCCGGAACGGACGGGCTTATCATCGAAGTTCACAACGACCCGGCCCGGGCCAAATGCGACGGTCCCCAGTCGTTGACAATGGAGGCCTTTGATGTGCTT
>JAZRNP010000199.1:0-2184 GCA_045648225.1 Victivallaceae bacterium
GCATTGGCTTTGCAATTGCCGAGATAGAAATATTTTTCACCGGCTTTGACTGCGCTCTCTTTGATGACCGGCAAAGTTTTACCGGTGGCGCGTTTCAGGTGATACGCCAATTCTTTGGCGGCGAAAGCAACCGACGGGACCGGATTTTCCGGAGTGACGATGCCGCTGAAAAGCATATTACCATTTTTGACGATCTCCGCCGCCGACAGGGTAATGCTGCACAAAATCAGCAATGATGACAAAATAAACTTTTTCATATTTTTATTTCCTCGAAAAATTTCAGATCACTCGTAGATAAGTCTGTCGCCCTGCGGGTAGAATATATACAGATATTTTTCGGCAGTATTGGAATTTGCATCGTGGTAATCTGCCAGCGGAATCACCATTTGTTCAGCGTGTCCGTCGCCGTGCAGAGCGTTGAAAAAACGATTGAGGTGCATTAGGGCATCCAAACCCTGATCTTTGTTGGGACCGGGGGTGTTGTACCAGTTGAAAGTTGTCTTTGCGGCATTGGCGCCGCTCACATTGTGTTTGCCATCATGCTCGCCATAGACGACAAAGCGGCTGGGGTATTTGATCCGGTTGGCTTTAAGCGTGTGTTTCCAGGTGTTGGAATTCGGTTTGAGATAGCCGCCGTACAGATTCCAGAGATAACTTGAACGAAATGAGGAAGACGAAACCGTATAATTACCATTAAGATTGCGGGTATAAACGCTTTGAGCATCCGGACAAAAGGCGATTCCGACATCGGTGGCATCCGGAGAAATTCCCATATAAGCGGCAAGTTTGCCGAAACTGGTGTGGGCGGCTACATCTCCTTCGGCAAAACCCTCATGGAAGGGCGGCAGGAATCCGCCATGGTCCGGAATATACATATTCAGCGCCGAACCGAGCTGCTTTTCATTGCTCAAACAACTGGCGGCGCGTCCACGGGAGCGGGCCTGCTGCAAGGCTGGCAGCAGCATCGCCGCCAGAATGGCGATGATAGCGATGACCACCAGCAATTCGATGAGAGTGAATGAATTTTTTCGTTTCATAATTTCCAATCCTTTCATTTAAGGTTTTATTTCTTGAAGTTTTCCCGGAGCAGTTCCAGATTTTTCCGGGCTCCGTTGAGGACAAAACTGTAATCGTTTCCGGTGGAGATCATGGTGATCCCCAGATTGAGCCAATGTTTGATTTGTTCCGGGGTGATGGGACCCATGGAAACCCCGAGCCGTTTACCGGAAGCATTGACGATCTTGGCCGCCTGATGAACCAGATCCGTCACCGTTTCTCCGTATACTTCGCCCGGGCATCCGGCGCGGCAGGAAAGGTCGCAGGGGCCGATGATAAAGCCGTCGATCCACGGATTTTTGACCATTTCCGGCAGATTTCTGATTCCCTCCGGGGATTCGATCTGAACCAGACGGCAAAGCGCGGTGTTGGCAGTTTTAAGATACTCCATTTCGCTGTCCAATCCGTAACGAACCGCCCGCTGGGGACCGAAGCCGCGGACACCATCGGGGGGATACAAGGTGGTTTTTATCGCCCTGTCCGCCTCTTCGGCGGTGTCGATCATCGGGAAAATGATTCCGGCCGGTCCCATTTCCAGAACTTTTTTCACATGGTTGCGGTCGTCCATCGTCACCCGGACCAGCGGCGGCGTACCGCTTGTCCACGCATTACCGATCATCTGAACCAATTCGGCATAGTCTACGGCGGCGTGTTCTGTGTCGATCCAGAGGTAATCGTAGCCGATACCGGACATTATTTCGGTTAGGACGGCGTTATTCAATCCGGTGTGGGTACCGCAGAGCAAACCGGTGCCGGAGAGTTTGTTTTTTAAAGTAAGGTCGAGCATGTTTTATTCCTTTCCGGAGGTCGGATCTTGCAAAGTTACAAACCAGATGCGGTTGTCAGAACCGTATTCTTCGCATTTAAGACAGTTGTCCCGTTCGGGTTCGAGGGTCTGCATCCATTCGGCAACGGAGATATAACCGGAATTTTCCGGAGAAACGGCGGCGGTGAAGTTGCCCAACCTTGCTCCGTGTTCCGGAACGGCGATCTGTTCGGATCCTCTGATGACGGCAAGCTGATCCGGATCGACTTCGCCGATCATCAGCGGGGCACGGTGACGGAAAATGTGATCATTATTCAAACCTTTGCGGGTGTAGACCAGATAGAGTTTGTTTCCGATGGTCA
>JAZRNP010000200.1:0-5151 GCA_045648225.1 Victivallaceae bacterium
GTTGCCAAAGAAGTTCCCCGGCTCCAGGTGAAATGCTTCGGTTACTTTTTTACCGCCATCCCCCCGGAAATCCCGGTGGAAAAGAACATCCGTATCAGTTTCTGCCCCTACGTCCGCAATGACAAAGAAACTCTCCACGGCCCGAGCAACGCAAAATGGCTTGCCCGTACCAAAAAATACGCCAAGATGAGCCCCGGCATCATCTGGCGTGAATATTACTATTCCGGAGCCGCTTTCCCGCGTGCTCAGGCCAACAATATCGCACAGGATCTGCGCTTTATCAATTCGCTCGGAGTGCGGATGATCTATTCGGAACTCTCCTGGGGCGACCGTCCGGATTTCATCCGTCACCGTGAAGATAAAGAACACGCATTCTTCTCCATCACCGGTCCGGAATTCTGGACGATCAATATGCTCTTCTGGGATCCCCGTCAGGATCCGGACCAGTTGCGCAACGAATACATCAAGCGTACCTACCGCGAAGGTGCCCCCGGAGTGCTGAAGTTCTACAAACTGCTGCGTGACAGCTGGCTCAATGATCCGGCCCGAAGTGCATTCAACAGCAATTTCAGGGCCGATATGGGACACTATGTGGTCAACAAAAAACTGGTCGAACCCTGCCGCAAAGCACTCGCCGAAGCCAAAGCAACGGTCAAAGATCCCCGTTCTGCACAACAGCTTGAACAGCTTACCGAGACCTTCGAATCATGGTTGAAAATGGCTGAAGCCGGAAAGGTTTCCAAAGAGGCCGTCACTAAAACTGAAAACCGTGAGTTCCCGGGATTTGACTTTGACAGCGGTGTCTGGGCAAATGCCGGAGTTCTTCCGCCTCTGCGTTTGTTGAATAATCCGACGCTGGAAGCTGCCGATAAAACGGATATCAAATTTATGCACAACAGCGAAAAACTGTTTATCGCATTCCGTTGTAAAACTCCGGGCAAACTTAATGCAACAAAAAATTCTCCCCGTGATGTCTGGCCCGGCGGCGACCGGGTGGAAATCTTCTTCGGTTCAGGCAAGGACAGCTATTTCCATTTGGCTTTCAACTGCTTCGCTGATGGTACAAAAGGCACTTATGACGCCATTAAGACCGACCGCACATGGAATTGCAACTGGGATGTCAAAACTCAGCAGAGTGACGGCGAATGGCGTGCCGTGGTCACGATCCCCCTGCATGATTTGAAAATCACCGTTGAACAGAATAATAAAGTGCGGGCATTTTTCAGCCGCACCCGTTCTGCTCAGGGCAAATTTGACACTGACGGCCACTACAGCTGGGCCGGCGCAGTACCGCACAATGTCAAAGCTTTCGGTGAATTGGAATTTGAGCTTGAATAAATTTTTATATGGAGAATAATCAATTATGAGACTTTTTATTTCACTGCTGCTGGTGTGCTGTTCCGTCCAGCTGATGGCAGCTCCTGCCAAAAAGGCTAAAGGCAAAGCAAAAGTTGCCGCTAAAGCGAAACCTGCTCCCAAAGCCGGACGTCAGCTGCCTATCGCTGACCGCGGCGAGGCTTGTGGTCATATCGCCATCGATCTGAATGCTCCCCAGACGGTGCAGTACGCCGCCAAGGAGCTGCAGAACTATCTGCGGATGATCACCACTTCCCGCTATTCGATCCAGCACAATGCTGATCACTGGAAGCCCACCACTTTTGTCCTCGGTACCAAAGACTGCCCCATCATCAAGCCGTTTTTGAAAGGCACTACCGCCCGTGAGGTCAAAAAACTCAAGGATGACGGCTATTTTGTCGCCCAGCGTTTCAACAAAATCCTGATCATCGGCAACAATCCGCGCGGTGTTCTGAATGGTGTTCATCGTTTTATCTACAAATATACCGACTTTGTCTGGGTTCGTCCCTACAAAGAATTGGCGATCTACACCGTCGATCCCAATCTTAAACTCGCCGTTTCCGATTACGTCGACAATCCCAAATTCAAAATGCGCGGCTGGGGTGCCAATGGTAATCTTGCCATCCGCAGCGAAGAATATTTCATGTACGTCTCCCGTCTGGGCAACAACTGGGCTCCGGGCGGCACTTCGGATATCATTCTCGGCAGACAGCTTGACCACGGTTTCATCATGGAATTCGGCGGCGGTCACAACATGTCCACGCGCTGGCTCCCCAAGAAAAAGTACGGCAAAACCAATCCCGAATACTACATGCTCGTCGACGGCAAACGCCGTACCGATGGTCGGGTCCAGTTGTGTTACAGCAATCAGGAAATGATCGATACCTTTATCAAAGAGACTTTGAATATCGTCAAAACTCTGCCGGAATATTATGAGACCATCAATATCATGATCGATGACACTCCGACTTTCTGCCAGTGCGAAGGATGTGAAAAGCCGATCACTCTGCCCAACGGCAAGACCATAAACAAGAAAAATGAAGCATATAAATCGACTCTTTTCTACATGTTTTTGAATCAGGTCGCCCGGGCTGTCGCCAAAGAACGCCCCGGCCTGGATATCAAGTGTTTCGGATACTTCTTCACCGCCATCCCCCCGGAAATCCCGGTGGAAAAAAATATCCGTATCAGCTTCTGCCCCTATGTCAGAAACGATAAACAGACCCTTTTCGGCCCCACCAACGCAAAATGGTTGGAACGCACCAATAAATATGCCAAAATGAGTTCCGGTCTGATGTGGCGCGAATACTATTACTGCTCGCGCAAATTTCCCCGCGCCCAGAGCAATATCATCGCCACTGATTTGCGTCATATCAACAAACACGGTATTCGCATGATCTACGCTGAAACCTCCTGGGGTGACCGTCCCGGATATCCCCTGGGCAGCAAAGGCTACACCGAACACAACTACTTCACCATGGTCGGTCCGGAATTCTGGACGATCAACATGCTCTACTGGGATCCCTGGCAGGATCCGGATGAGCTGCGCAATGAATATATCAAACGCACCTACCGCGAAGGCGCCCCCGGAGTTCAGAAATTCTACAAATATCTGCGCGACAGCTGGGTGAATGATCCCACGCCGGCTGCATTCAATGACGATTACCGCAATGATATGGGATATTATGTCGTCGGCAAAAATCTGACTGAACCCTGCCGCCAGGCGCTCGCCGAAGCCAAGGCAGCGGTCAAAGATCCCCGTTCCGCCAAACAGCTCGATCTCCTGATCGAAACCTTTGAATCATGGCTGAAACAGGCGGTTTCCGGAGCCAAAGCAAAACAGGAAGTTCCCAAAGCCGATATCCGCCAGTTCCCCGGATTTGATTTTGATTCCGGAGTCTGGGCCAAGGCGAACAAGATCGAACCGATGACCGTGATGGGCAATGAAGAGGCAGTTCCGGCTGAACCGACCGAAATCAAGGTCATCCACAATGGAGAAAACTTGTATGTCGGATACCGCTGTCCGTTCCCCGGGGAATTGGATGCTGCCAAAGTTTCCCCGAAAGACAAATGGCCCTCCGGCGACCACGCTGAACTCTTTATCGGCAATGAAAAAGACGGCTACTATCATTTGGCATTCAACTGCTTCGCCGACGGAGAAAACGGCATCTATGATGCAATGGGAACCAATGCAGCATGGAGTACCAAATGGGAAGCCCGCACTCAGGTAAAAGATAGTGAGTGGCGCGGCGTGGCGATCATTCCGCTGAAATCGGTCAACATCGCAGTCGAGCAGAACAACAAGATTCGCGCCCTCTTTTACCGTGCCCGTCCGAAGCGCGCCGGCGACGATAAAGATAGAACCAGGCACTCGGCCTGGGCGGGTGGTCAGGTGCATTCAGCCAGCAGTTTCGGTTTGCTGACCTTCCTCCATGAATAATTGATTGTTGAAAAGAAAAAAGGGCTGTTGCAATTTTGCAACAGCCCTTTTTTGTCTCTGTAATCTGCCATCAGGAAAAAAGACAAAAAAAATGCGCCCGGTTACGGACGCACTTTTGAAATCAATACCAACTTACTTGGCGGCAATCAATTTGTCAGCCTGAGATTTTTTGTTGGCAGCGCGGTTGGCGTGGATGGTTCCGGCCTTGACCGCTTTGTCCAGACGGCTGCTGAATTTGCGGGCGAGTTCGGCAGCGGAGGCATCTCCGGCGGCGACAGCGGCACGCAGTTTCTTTTCGATGGTCTTCAGTTCGCTGATGCGGGCACGGTTGCGAAGGTTCGCCTTTTTGCTGGTGCCCAGACGTTTGATGGCGGATTTGGTATGAGCCATGATTAAATTCCTCTTATTGAAAATTTATGAATAATTCATTATACATTTGTGTAATATACCACACATTCCGGAAAAAGCAAGCCGTTTTGTAATTTTTCTTGCATGGAAATTGTTTAAATGCGGTTGAGCAGCGGAAGAACCACTATTTCCATCGCCCCGAAAACAATCACTGACACGCAAACATTGGTGAATACCGAGATCAACAGTATCGATATCCAGCTTTTGATTTCAGTGAAGTGTTTCAGCAGTATTATCATCAGCAGTATCGTGATCCCTCTGGTGATCAGCGGTTCGGTGTAAACCTCCAGTATGCCGGTGGCAATATCCGCTGCGATATTGATAAAAAGCACATTGAGAAACTTCACCTTGCTGCGGAAAAAGGCCACCATGCCGAACATGATCAAACTTCCGCTTACAATGGCTATCGCAGTTGAAATCAAAATTTGTTCGGGCATCGTTCCTCCTCCGGAAAACCGGTGTGCAGTGGTTTTATCAATTTTCCATCTGCACAATTAACGGATACAAGCGTTGCGATATTTTATCTTCCCGGAAGCAGATTCACGCAAAAAAGTTTTTCATTTTCTGCAATTCAGCTTCGCCATCCCGCATGATCTCTTCGAGAAGTTCGCTTACGGAGGTGACTTCGTTCATCAGACCGACCGACTGTCCGGCCATGACTGAACCGTATTCAACATCCCCGTCAACGACAGCTTTGCGCAGAGAACCGACCCAGAAGCGTTCCAATTCAGCCTGAGCTTCCTGCCGGTGCATCGTTCCTTCGGCAACTTTGCGGACGAGTTCCAGCTGCAGTTTGGTGAATTCTTCCGTACCGTGGTTGCGGATCACCCGGACCGATACCACCGGAAGCCGTGGATCAAACTGGGCCGTGGACATGGCATCCCGGGCATTGGCTCGGGCGAAATATTCTTTGAACCGGGGATGAGCCTTGCATTCGTGGGTCATCA
>JAZRNP010000201.1:0-5424 GCA_045648225.1 Victivallaceae bacterium
ACAAACAAGTTGATGTAGTCCAGCTGGCTCATCAGCGTTGAACCGACAAAGAAGCAGACCGCTACAAAAGTCGAAACACCGCGCAGCAGCCACATATGCTGCGTCGGGGTCAGCGGCTTTTTGATAAAAGGCAGGATCACATCCTGAGAAATGGTGATCGCCGAAGAGAACATACGGGTATCGTCGGTAGATATCATCGCCATGATCATCAGCAGGCAGAATAATCCGCTCAATCCCGGCGGCAGCATATGGCGGACACCGACCGCAGTACGCATCTGATTGAAAAGCGTGCGGAATTGCTGGTAGAAACCGGCATTGACTTCCGGTGCGGCATCGGGATTGTTGTCAATGATGTTTTTGACATTGGCAAGGTAGATAGTGTCGAGGTTCTGGTCTTCGGAAAGCGGAGCATCCTTACCGATATTCTGAAGGATTTTATCCTGTTTTTTTACCGCTTCAAGGACTTTTTTCTTCAAGTTCTGGTGTTCAGCACCGTGGAAGATGCCGTCAGCGATCTTGGTGCTGATCGAATCGCGCACCTCTTTTGCTTGAGCAGCAAAATCTTTGTGGTTGAAGTAGGTAATAAGAGCGACTGCGACCAGAATGTAAAAGATGGTGTTCAAACTGGCTCGATAGGTGCCGAGCAGCGAAGCCATTTTCTGTTCGTGCGGAGTCTTGGCGCAACTGTCATTTCCGGAACCCAGCCAACTGCCGCGGTTCAAAATGGCAGTCACCAGAGAGACGCCGACGAAGAACAGGTTGAAGTCACGAAGTTCGGAAATATCGTAGGGATCGAGGAAGCTCTGGTTGACAATACGGTCGGTCAGCACCGGAATGATCTGATCGTTCCAGGAGAATCTGTAGAGGATGAATCCGACAAAAACTGCCATGATCGGATAGCATAACATACCCTGAATACTGTCAGTGATCATCAGAGCCAGACGGCCGCCCATGAAAATGATTCCCAACGCCATGGACAGACAGATGAAAATCAGGAGGCTGAATGTGGAAATTTCAATTCCCCACAAGGTGAAATACTGCGGAAGTCCCAGATAGTAGATGAAAAAGCGTCCGGCAATCGCTGGCATGATCATGTTGGCCAGCACTTCGGAGGTCGAACGCAATGCACTGGCAAATACACGCAAGCCGCGGCTGTAACGCATTTCGATAAACTGTCCGAAGCTCATCGCTTTGGTACAACGGTAACGGTAGGTAACGAAACCGGTCAAACTGAGAATGATACCCAGCGGCATGGTCAGGTTCTGCCAGAAGGTGAGCGCAAAACCAGTCCGGTAGTGCACTTCAACGTATCCGACCAGACCGATGATCGACAGACCGTTGGCAATATCCGCCACTCCGATAAGATATCGTCCGGCCAGACGTCCGGCGGACAGAAAGTCCGATACCTGAGCCACATATTTGCGTGAATACCACCCCATGTACAAAACAAATGCCACCGGCAGCACGACGATTATCCAGTCCAGCGGACTCATAAAAAACCAGGTGTCGTTAGTTAAAAAATTCCAGAAAGATGTCATAAAATATTTTCTCCTTTAATTTATTATATTACTGTTAAGTTATCTGTATTTTGATAATATATCATCTGAAAAAAGATTTACAAATTTTTAGTCTGTTGTATCAGCATAAAAAACGGTAGCTGCAAACAAAAATTTGCAGCAGCCGGAACTTTCGGTTTGTATGATCAGGAATTATTCAGTTTTTGCTTGAGTTTTTTCCTGTTTTTTTTCAACGGCGTCGATGGCTTCAAGTTCGGCTTTGTCAGCCAGAGACATATTGCCTTCGACCATACCGTTGTCAAGGAAATTCAACTTGCGGTTCTTGAGGTCGTGGAAAAGTTGCCGCATATCGACGATCGAGCCCCAACCGAACCAGAAGGTGACGATGACCGCGATTGCACCGGGCACCAGCAAACCGGTTATCAGGAAGTAGGTACTCCACCATTCTTTGGGCCAGCGGTCAAAGATGTTCCAGATCACGATGAATACAAAGGTGAAGAGGAAACGATAGATAAGGGAGTAGATAAAGATCGAATAGGCCTGCACACGATCCCAGAAGGTATACTGCGGAGTGATCGTGATGAGCTTGTTCAGAATGTTCTTCCAGGTCCAGGCGAATTCTTTCTGGTCCAAATTGTCCAGATTGTATTTGCCGCGGTGGAGCATACGATCAAGATTGAACGGTTCTTTGCAGGTGAGTTTGGAGACCACAACATAGATCACCAGGCAGAGTATTGTCACCAGCAGTTTGAATTCATACGCATTCATGAAGCATTTGTAGGGATTTACCCGCCAGACGATGATCGGTTCAAACGGACGGGCGAATCCTTCCACGACTTTTGTGAAGTTGTCCAGCCATCCCATATCTGACAGAAATGCATAAAAATTGGTCCAGTACTGCTTCAATCCGATGTAGACCAGCGAAAATATACATCCGGTTCCAACACTCGCCCACGCTCCGGCGGTAGTACCGAAGGTGGAATAGAGACCGAACATAATCATTGAACCGGCACCGATCCACATCGTGATCATAGTCGCCACAAAGAGGTTGATGTAATCCAGCTGACTCATCAGCGTTGAACCGACATAGAAGCAGAGCGCCACCAGTGCCGAAACACCGCGCAGCATCCACATGTGCTGAACCGGAGTCAGCGGCTTTTTGAGGAAGGGCAGGATCACATCCTGGAAAATGGTGGTCGCCGAAGAGAACATACGGGTATCGTCGGTAGAGATCATCGCCATAAGCATCAGCAGACAGAAGAGACCGCTCAATCCCGGCGGCAGCATGTGACGGACACCGACCGCAGTACGCATCTGATCGTAGAGTGTACGGAACTGCTGATACATGCTGGCATTTTCTTCAGCACTGCTGTCCGGGTTGGTGGTGATGATGTTTTTGATATTGGCGAGGTAACGGGTATCGAGGTTTTCTTCTTCCGAGAGCGGTTTATCGACACCGACATTATGGATGATCTGCTGCTGCTGTTCGGTAGCGGCGAGAACTTTGCCTTTCAGATTCTTATGGACCGGATCGGTAAAAATATCATCAGCGATCTTGGAGCTGATGGAGTTACGCACTTCTCTGGCCTGCTGCGCAAAATCTTTGTGGTTGAAATAGACGATAAGTGCAACCGCAACGAGAATATACAACACGCTTGCCAAACTGGAGCGGTAGGATCCGAGCAATGAAGCCATTTTAGCTTCGTGCGGGCTTTTGGCACAGCTCTGGCTGCCGGAACCCAGCCAGTTGCCACGGTTCAAAAACACTGTGAGCAGCGTAACTCCGACATAGAACAGGTTGAAGTCCCGCAGGTCGGAAATGTCGTAGGGATCAAGGAAGCTCTGATTGGCGACCCGGTCAGTCAAAACCGGTACGATCTGATCGTTCCAAGAGAATTTGTAGAGGATGAATCCGACAAAGATCGCCATGATTGGATAGCAGAACATTCCCTGGATACAGTCCGTGATCATCAGAGAAAGACGGCCGCCCATAAAAATAATCGCCAGTGCCAGCGACAGGCAGAAAAGAATGAGAACATTGAAGGTGTCGAATTCAATTCCCCACAGCATAAAACGCTGCGGCAAACCTAAAAAGTAGATGAAAAAGCGTCCGGCGATCGCAGGCATTATCATGTTGGCCAGCACTTCGGAGGTCGAACGCAAAGCACTTGAAAAAATACGCAGACCGCGGCTGTAACGCATTTCAATAAACTGACCGAAACTCATCGCTTTGGTCGCACGGTAACGGTAGGTGACAAAGCCGGTCATACTGAGGATGATGCCCAGCGGCATGGTCAGGTTCTGCCAGAATGTCAGAGCAAAACCGGTACGGTAATGCACTTCAACATAGGCCACCAGACTGATGATCGACAAGCCGTTGGCAATATCCGCCACACCGAGGATGTAACGGCCGCCCAGCCGTCCGGCGGTGAGAAAGTCGGACACCTGCGCAACATATCTTCTGGAGCGCCATCCCATGTAAAGCACAAAGGCGATCGGCAGGATGATGATGAGCCAATCCAACGGGCTGACAAAGAACCAGTTGTCATTGATTAAAAATTCCCACAATGAAGACATAAAATGTTTTCCCCTTTTTGGTTGTTATATTACTATTAAGTTATGTGTATTTTGATAATATAATCTCTTAAAAATTTTTTTTCAAATGATTTTGCGCTCAAAAGAAGCGGTCGATGGGAAATTCATTCCAGCTTTTTTCAATATAAAAGTCGGCAAGTTCCCGCATTTCCTGCGTACGGTGCTCCTCGTTGTCCGCCATGACGGTGACGGCAAAGCCGGCGGCTTTGGCGGTACTGGCGGCGTAGTGGGCATCTTCAAAGATCATCACCTCATCAACAGGATAACCGATGCGTTCAGCAGCAATATAAAATGCTTCCGGTTTATTTTTTGAACATTTGATGGCCGGTACCGAAAGCAGACCTTTGGAAAAATATTTCAAAGCATCCAGCCGGGAAAGTACCAGATCAAGCAGATCATCCGGAGTGGCACTGAATATCATTGTGGGAATGTTGCGGTCATTCAATGATTGCAGAAATTTTTCTGCGCCCGGTTTGAATCCCGCTTCATTCCGGTAATAATCTGCCAGTATGCCGACTATCTCATTGTAAAGAGCTTCTTTACTTATTTTGAGATGGAAATTTTCGATAAGAAATTCTGCCGCTCTGCCGATGCCCATAATTGCCAGCCGGTCAGTCAGATCTGCCGGAGCTGCAATATTGTTGCGTTTCAAATATTCCGGCGCAAGGTGACGCCAGATATACATTGTATCTAAAAGAGTGCCATCCATATCAAAGATGGCCGCTTTGAACTTTTTCATAATAAATTATAAAACGGAGCACCGGAATGGTTGTTCCGGTACTCCGGATGAAATGTTATTCGTGTTTGAAAATCAGATCGCCGAAGCTGTCTGCATTGTGCAAATCTCCGCCATCCCAGACGCTGTGGATGTTTTTGGCTTCGCCGGCACGTTTCGGGCGGCAGCGGTAGAACATGGCACCAACGCGGTTGTTGCGTTCGATATTGATGTTGACCGACTTGAATGGGATCGCCACGACGGCACGCCATTCGCCTTTGGTCAACTGGGTTCTGACCTCCCATTGGGTATTCCAGGTCCCGTCGGAGGTGCGACCATCATAGATGCCGCTTCGACCTTGAGAACGGCATCCGAAGCGCAGATGATAGTAACCGTCTTTGCTGTTGGCGATGAATATCTGTCCGTGGTCACCGGCCGGAGCGCGGTCGTAGGGGAGGTCGGCTTGTCCGACTGCTTCTCCGGGGAAGGGGCAGCGGTAGGCAACATAGAAGGTTTCGCCGTTGTGGATGAGTTTGACATCGGTCGGTTCGGGGGGGACGAGATCCGCATTTTTCAGCATGGTCATCGGCGGCATTT